>NZ_JBSMEZ010000163.1:0-49850 GCF_056498605.1 Profundibacter sp. | reverse complement strand
ATCAGAACCCAGAACGTGGCATGCCAGCCGAAATATGTATCCAGAATGCCGCCAACCAGCGGGCCGAGCATCGGCGACAGCGACATGCCCATAGTGACATAACCAATCATCGAGGCCGCTTGGGCCTCGGGCACCATATCGCGGATCACGGCGCGTGACAGGGCCATGCCGGTGGCAATCACCGCTTGCAGCATGCGAAAGCCAAGGAAGATTTCGGCGGTTGGCGACAGGATGCAGCCCAGTGTGGCGATGATGAAGATCGCGCCACCCAACAGGATGATCGGACGCCTGCCGTAACGGTCGGATAGCGGGCCGATCAGCAGTTGCAGGATCGCCGTCATCGCCAGATACAGCGAGACGGATAATTGCATGACGCGGTAATCCACGCTGAAATGGTCTGCCATGGCAGGGATCGAGGGAAGGAACATGTTCATGGATAACGCGGGCAGAGCGGCCAGCAGGATCAGGGTCGAGATATGCGGGGGTGTGGTGCGGTCCATATACCGCACCTCGGATTTCAGCGTCATACATCTGGCGTATCGGGTTTGATTGACATTGTCCATTATTATAGCTGCAGAGATAGGGCTGCGTATTTGCACAGGGAAAACTTAGCAAATTTGCAGTTCGCAGGCTGTGTGGCGTGTAGGGTTTGCAAATATACTGAAATCTGCTTTGTTCTGCTGCGCGGGGCGTATAGGTTGCCTTAAAATCAAAACCGGAGGTGTGCCGATGAAAGATATCCTGCAAGAGTTGGAAGGCCGACGCCGCGAGGCCCGTTTGGGTGGTGGTGATCGGCGGATCGAAGCGCAGCATTCCAAAGGCAAGCTGACGGCACGCGAGCGGATTGATCTTTTGTTGGACGAAGATTCATTTGAAGAATTCGATATGTTCAAGACGCATCGATGTGCCGATTTTGATATGGAAAAACAACAGCATGCGGGCGACGGGGTGGTGACCGGATGGGGCACGATCAACGGGCGTATGGTATATGTCTACAGTCAGGACTTCACTGTATTCGGCGGATCATTGTCGGAAACTAACGCGCAGAAAATTTGCAAGATCATGGATATGGCGATGCAGAATGGTGCGCCCGTGATCGGGTTGAATGACAGTGGCGGCGCACGGATTCAGGAAGGTGTTGCGTCATTGGCGGGCTATGCCGAGGTGTTTCAGCGCAACATCATGGCCAGTGGCGTGGTGCCGCAGATCAGTGTGATCATGGGCCCCTGTGCGGGCGGGGCGGTCTATTCGCCTGCGATCACCGATTTCATCTTCATGGTCAAAGACAGCTCTTACATGTTCGTCACCGGCCCCGATGTAGTGAAAACCGTCACCAACGAGGTGGTCACCGCCGAGGAATTGGGCGGTGCGATGACCCATACCAAGAAATCAAGCGTAGCGGACGGGGCGTTTGAAAACGATGTCGAGGCGCTGTCGGAAATTCGCCGTTTGGTCGATTTCCTGCCGCTGGACAACCGCTCAGGCGTTCCGGTGCGCCCTTTCTTTGATGATCCCTCTAGGCTGGATGATAGCCTAAACACTTTGGTACCCGATAACCCCAACGCGCCTTATGATATGAAGGAACTGATCTTCAAACTGGCCGACGAGGGTGATTTTTATGAAATTCAGGAAGAATACGCCAAAAACATCCTGACGGGGTTTGTCCGTCTGGAAGGGTCGACCGTGGGTTTGGTGGCGAATCAGCCGATGGTTTTGGCAGGATGTCTGGATATTGATTCATCGCGTAAGGCGGCACGGTTCGTTCGATTCTGCGATGCGTTTGAAATTCCGATCCTGACGCTGGTCGATGTGCCAGGGTTTTTGCCGGGAACGTCGCAGGAATATGGCGGTGTCATTAAGCACGGCGCAAAACTGTTGTTTGCTTACGGCGAAGCGACGGTGCCCAAGGTCACTTTGATCACCCGCAAGGCATATGGCGGGGCGTATGATGTGATGGCGTCCAAACACTTGCGTGGTGATTTCAACTATGCGTGGCCAACCGCACAGATCGCGGTGATGGGGGCCAAGGGGGCGACGGAGATTATCCACCGTTCCGATCTGGGCGATGCGGATAAAATCGCCCAGCACACGGCAGATTACGAGGACCGTTTCGCCAACCCGTTTGTGGCGGCGGAACGCGGGTTCATCGACGAGGTGATCCAGCCATCGGTATCACGCAAACGCATCTGTCGTGCCTTCGCGTCATTGCGGGGCAAGAAACAGCAGAACCCGTGGAAAAAGCACGGGAATATACCGTTATAATGCGCCAAACCCTGCATATGATTTTGGCATCAATGGTGTGCCTTCCCTTGTCGGCTGTGGCCGCCCCGATCGAGGTGCCCTCGGGCCAGCCCGTGACCTTTTTCGAGGTGATCTGGGAGGAAGAGGGCGAGATGAACACCTATCGCTTTCGCTACATCGCGCCACAGATTGCGCGGGACGGCGGCAACATCGGATTTGATGCGGCTGAACAGGATATCAAGCACCTGTGCGAAACATCGGCACTACCGGCATTAATCGAACAAAACCGCCCGGTTGACCGGATTGTAATATCGATTTCGGACCGTGAAGTGATGTTCGGAAAACCCGACCCCGACGCCACCCAGTTTTTCGAGATATATAGCCCCGAAGGCACCACCTGTATCTGGGAGGGGTTCTGATGCAGCCACAATATGTTGCGGTTAATGACCCTATCTTGCAGCGGATTGATGCAATGGCGTCACAATTCCGCCGATTGCAAAGCAGACTATGTTTTTTCCGTTATTTATCAGTTATCGTTCCTCAAGGTTACCTCAAAGTAGCCTGTAACTTATCAATGGGGCGGGTGTGGCCAAATGGCTGCGACCGAATCTTTGCAATCAATAGGAGACTAGGATGTCGAATAGCATCAAAGCAGTTATGGCCCTTGGCCTTTTCGCGGTCGTTGCAGCGTGTGCGCAACAAGAAGAAGTTGTTTTCGTTGAAGAGCCAGTTATGGTTGAGCAACCAACAACTAAATACTAAAATACCATCGGAACGGGCTTTCGGGCCCGTTCCGAACCGCAAATGGATTTCGCATAACCCTTTTTTAGCAGGAGGGAAGTTATGCTGAAGCATCGCGGTTTCCCGGGGCGTCTACCGGGCACAGATTTTCAATTTACGATCCGTAGACCGAACAAAAAGGGCGTGACTGCCCTGATTGCACGCGAGCGGTTTGCCGATCGGCGACCTGCGGACCGGCGGGCGGATGTGGCGTTTATGATGGCGCTGTGGTTCCAGTTTGGCGACGCGCCGTTTGAGCGGGGCAATCTGGATGCGGGGCGCATTTCGTGGATGTTCGGACGTGAAGTGATTCCTGCCGAAGACCCGTTTGATCCCGAAAGCTATGAGGCACTGCTGAAAATTGACGAGCGACGGGCGCGCGCGGCGTTTCCGGATGCGTTTGACGGGCCAGATGGCGGGGGATCGGCGTGAATTTGCCTGTGGATCTGGGGATTTGGCAGAAAACAGCCCAAAATGACCTAAGGTCAATGTTGGGCTTTTCTGTGCACAATATTTGGGTCAATGTCCTCCCTATGGCAGGCGCCTCCAGCAAGATGTCTGCTTGTACTAGTCAATACCGTTACCCTTCCCCTTCTGAGCGGTTCGGTCCTTTTTGGGCCGGACCGTTTTTTTTATGGCCGGATTGTCACGAAATTGAGCAAAGAACAGCCGAAAAGCACAATCTGAATTCAGGGGATTCTCTTGGACTGGGAAGTCTGATATGTATGGCTCCAATAAAAACAATTGTTGGAGGCAGAAAACAATGCAAATCAAACACTTGGCCCTTGTGGCTGTTCTTATTATCCCGCTTGCCGGTTGTCTGGAAAATGATGTCCAACGCGCCGCAGCGGGGGCCGTTGCTGGTGCCGTTGTTGCGGATGTTACAAATGGCAGCATTCTTACCGGCGCGGTTATCGGCGCTGGCGCTGGCGCACTATGCGACGACGTTGGCGTGTGCCGCTAATCTAACGCGCAAAATACGGGCGGTATTACGTCCGTTCATTGCCACTCATGAAACAGCCACCGCGGGGTTTTCCTCGCGGTGGTTTTTTGTGAATGCCGCCATATTGCACGGGTTGCCAAAGGCAGGCCATGCACCTTGGCCGGCCCTTGGCAGCATCAGTTCAGAAGTTAAACTGAACCGAGGTTTGCAGACGCGTGGCGTCATCGCTGGCACCACTGACGATTTCACGCCGACCATAGATCAACTCGGCTCCGACGGTCATACGCTCGGTCGGTTTGTAAAACAGACTGAGGTGGGCCGTCGAAATATTGTCGGTGTCGGTCGCGGCAAAGGTGTCGTTGACCTCGTAATATCCCAGCGCCAATCCCGCTGTCAGCTTGGGGCTGATGGCTTGGGATACTCCAAAGGTGGCACCGACCGCCTCGATGGTTTGGATCTGGCCAGCAGCATCGATAAAGGCATCCTGCGCAAAGCCGTTGATCAGGTAGCGCCCGATCCCGTCACCATAAGTCAACGAGCCATAAAGCGTTCCGCCTTCCCAAAGGGACGCGTTGCCGGACAGGTTTACACCCCAACCGGTTTCGGTGTCGTTCGACGTGGGCGAGTCGAACTCGCGCACAACGCCAGCGATTTTAACAAAGGCCTTTTCGCCTTTCCACGACGCTGCCAACGTGAAATCGGGCAGTTGATCAAGCCCGGCGCGCAGGCCCGAAATCGAGCTGCCCGTCGTTTCCGAAATCGTACCAGCCGCATCGCGCCCACTGAATTCCGAGTTTTCCAACGAAGCCGAAATGGCCACACTATCGGACACCTGAAATGTGTAACGCAACTGGGCTTGGCGGATAAACGGTATACCGGCAGGGCCGTTGAAGTCGACCGTGGTGGGATAGCTTTCGATCGGCATAAAGTTCGACCAAGTTTGCCCGACAGTCCAACCGTTCCATGTGCCATAGGCGTGGCGCAGGCGTGGCGAGTAGGAGTTCGAGAAGACCTCGTTGCCGTTACTGCCAAAGAAGTCAAACTCAAGATGGGTTTTCAAGGGGCCGCGATTGGTATCGGTGCTGGTCTTGAAAAACAGACGCGATTGACGCGCGTGGGCACGAAAATGGTTTTCATCACCAACATCGCCAATGGTGATGCCGTCAACGTTAAAGGCATCGCCCAAAGCCTCGTCAAAATCAAAGATGAAATCGGTTTTGATATAGCCACCGATTTCAACGGTTGTGCCGCTGGGGAATTTCAGTCGCCCCTCGCTTTCCAGCCCGTCGATACGCGCCTCAAGGGCCGTCAGTTGCTGTTTCAACTCGGCGGCGGTTTCGGCCAGCGCTGGCGTTGCGAATGTCGTCGCAAGCAGCGTGGCGATAAGCGCCGGATGTCTGGGGTTAAACGGGATTGCTTTCATGGTCTTCCTCCTGTTCAGGGCGCGCTGGAATTAGCGCACCCATGGGGAGAGTGTGGCAGAGATTTTCAATCACTTGGTGTCACGATGCGTGCCGTTAACAGCACAAAATCAAGACGATATCATCACGGGAATTCCTTGTGTTGTGAGTGGAGAGTGATCGCAGAAATTGCGATCCTAACGCGCGCGCGGGCGCGAGTCGGATCAATCAAAACGAGTGCCGTGAAGGTGCAAAATGATATGGGGAAGGCCTGTTAGATGTTCAAAAAGATACTGATTGCAAACCGTGGTGAAATCGCCTGTCGGGTGATTAAAACGGCGCGTAAAATGGGGATTTCTACAGTCGCTATCTATTCGGACGCCGATAAAGATGCATTGCACGTCAAGATGGCGGACGAGGCAGTGCATATCGGCCCGCCCCCTGCCAACCAGTCCTATATCGTGATCGACAAGGTGATGGACGCGATCCGCCAGACAGGGGCCGAGGCCGTGCATCCGGGTTACGGTTTCTTGAGCGAAAACAAGCTGTTCGCCGAAGCGTTGGCGCGTGAAGGTGTCGCGTTTATCGGCCCGCCCGTGGGCGCGATTGAAAGCATGGGCGACAAGATTACCAGCAAGAAAATTGCCATTGATGCCGGTGTTGCCACCGTGCCTGGGCACATGGGGTTGATCGAGGATGCGGAGGAAGCCGTCAAGATCAGCAAACAGATCGGCTATCCGGTGATGTTGAAGGCGTCTGCCGGTGGTGGTGGTAAAGGCATGCGGATTGCGTGGAATGACGTGGAGGCCCGCGAGGGGTTTCAGAGTTCCAAAAATGAGGCTGCGGCCAGTTTCGGCGATGACAGGATTTTCATTGAAAAGTTCATCACACAACCGCGACACATCGAGATTCAGGTGTTGGCCGACAGTCATGGTAACGCGATCTATCTGGGCGAGCGTGAGTGTTCGATCCAGCGCCGGCAACAAAAAGTCATTGAAGAAGCGCACAGCCCGTTTCTGGACGAGAAAACCCGCAAGAAGATGGGCAATCAGGCCGTCGCTTTGGCGCAGGCCGTGGATTATGCCAGTGCGGGCACGGTGGAATTTATTGTGGACGGGGATCGGAACTTTTATTTCCTAGAAATGAACACCCGTTTGCAGGTGGAACACCCCGTGACGGAACTGATCACCGGCATTGATCTGGTCGAGCAAATGATCCGCGTGGCGGATGGCGAAAAACTGAGTATCACCCAGAAAGATGTGAAGCTGAACGGCTGGGCGATGGAAAGCCGTCTTTATGCCGAAGATCCCTATCGTGGTTTCCTGCCCTCGATTGGCCGTTTGACCCGTTACCGCCCTCCAGCAGAGGTGGCGGATGCAACCCATGTGGTGCGCAACGATACCGGCGTTTATGAGGGCGGCGAGATTTCCATGTATTATGATCCGATGATTGCCAAACTTTGCACTTGGGCTCCGACCCGCATGCAAGCGATTGAGGGGATGCGCACCGCTCTGGACAGTTTCGAGGTTGAGGGCATTGGCCACAACCTGCCATTCCTGTCCGCCGTGATGGACCATGAAAAATTCACATCGGGCAACATGACCACGGCGTTCATCGAGGAAGAGTTCCCCGACGGCTTTGACGGGGTGGAATTGCCCGACGATATGCTGCGCCGTGTCACCGCATCTGCCGCTGCGATGTATCGGGTTGCTGAAATCCGGCGTACGCGGGTGTCGGGCCGAATGGACAATCACGAACGCAAGGTCGGCAAGGATTGGATCGTGTCGTTACAGGGCCAATCATTCCCCGTGACGATTGATGCTGATCCGATGGGAGCGACGGTTTCTTTTGCCGATGGGTCCGATTTGCGGGTGTCATCTGACTGGACGCCTGGGCAGAATCTTGCGGTGCTGGATGTGGATGGCACAGCTATGGTGGTCAAGGCTGGGAAAATCCCTGGTGGGTTCCGGATGCGTCTGCGCGGCGCCGATATGAAGGTCTTTGTGCGCACCCCACGGCAGGCAGAACTGGCCCGCCTGATGCCCGAAAAGATTCCAGCGGATACATCAAAGCTGTTGTTGTGCCCGATGCCGGGGTTGATCGTGTCAGTGGCTGTGGCCGTTGGTGACGAAGTAGAAGAGGGCCAAGCCCTGTGTGCCGTTGAAGCAATGAAGATGGAGAACATCTTGCGGGCAGAAAAGAAAACCGTGGTGATCAAAGTGAATGCGGTAGCCGGTGATAGTCTGGCGGTGGACGACGTGATTATGGAGTTTGAATGAAATTGAACGTGCAAATGTTCTCGTTCTGTTCTAGCTTCGGTTTGAACCCTCAAACCGGACCGGAACGCGATGGAAAATTTGCACGTCGATCTGCTGTATCTGGATATGAACAGCTATTTTGCCAGCGTCGAGCAGCAGGTGGATGCGAGCCTGCGCGGGCGTCCCGTCGGGGTGGTGACGACCCTGCACGAGGGGGCGTGCTGTATCGCGGCCAGTTACGAGGCCAAGGCGCTGGGCATTCGCACCGGCACCCGCATGGTCGAGGCGCGTCAGTTGTGTCCCGATATTACGGTTCGGGCGGCGCGCCACGATCTCTATGTCGACTATCACCACCGGATCAAAGCGGCGGTCGAAACTGTGCTGCCAATCGAGGGTGTGCATTCGGTCGACGAAGTTTCCTGCCGTCTGACGGGGGCGGATCGCGGGCTGGAACGCGCGATGGATTTGGCGCAGCAGATGCGGGCGCAGATTTACAGCCGCGCGGGGGTGGCGCTGCGGTGTTCCATTGGGCTGGGCAGCAGCCGGTTGCTGGCGAAAATAGCTGGCGAGTTGGAAAAACCCGAGGGGTTGCAGTGGTTGCTGCCCACAGTGATGCCCGACAAGATTGCGCATCTTGGGCTGACCGATCTGCCGGGGATCAGTCGGGGCGTGGAAAAACGGCTGTTGGCGGCGGGGATCGAAACCGTGCAGGCGCTTTACGCGCTGGACCCGCGCCATGCACGGCGGATTTGGCGCAGTGTGCAAGGCGAACGGTTTATTCGTGCGCTTCAGGGCGAGGATATCCCCGATCCGGTGACGCGGCCCCACTCGTTGGGGCACGGGCAGGTTTTATCGCCGGAGAACCGCACGCTGGAGGGCGCGCGTCTGGTGGCGCGGCGGTTGTTGATCAAAGCAGCCACGCGGCTGCGGCGCGGGCGGTATTTTGCGACCTACCTACATGTGTCGGTGAAATGCCGCGAACGGGGGCGCCTGTCGTACGGGGCGCGGATCAACGCGACGCAGGACACGTTTCAATTACTGAGCCATTACCGCGGGTTCTGGGCGCGGCTGGCCCCTGTGCGCCCCGCATCGGTTGCGGTGATGCTGGGCGGGCTGCAATCGGGCCACAACCACACAGCGGATTTGTTCGAGGCGCGCCGTGGGCCGGGGGAGTTGACCGCGCGGGAACGTCTGTGTCTGGTGGTGGACGGGTTGAACCAGCGTTATGGTTCGGACACGGTGATGTATGGCGAGCGCCCCGTGAACATGACCCCCTACACGGGTGCGAAAATCGCGTTCGGGCGGGTGCCGGAGCGGGTGGAATTTCAGGATTAGCCGATTATTTCGGCGGCACACGCCGGTCGCGCATTTCCTGCTGGCGGGCGGGAAGTTTGTCGATCGAACGGGTCAATTCGCGCACATGCCACGGCAGTGGTTTACGCAACAAAACGGTGCCGTCCTTGCCGATCAGCACCAGCATAAACCCGCGTGGCCGTAGTTTTTCGCGCAACGGAGTTTTGGCGTCTGGGTCGGTATCCGTGATGACGACCACATCGCGCAGGCTTAATTCATTCGGTAATTCGGCCAGCAAATTCATTTGCTTCTTGAACCGCGGATCGGCGGGTGAGTCGGCAAAAACAACGACAGGGCGTGCAACCCATAAAAAATCATTCAAATTTGTATCAATTGTTGCTGTAATAGGTGCAGCGGCGGGCTCATCGGGCGCAGCAACCTCTTGCACTTGGGCAAGGGTCAAATTTGGAATAAGTACCGCAATAACAAAGGCAAAAAGCTGTTTCATCGGGTCTCCTGACCTGACTGATATAGGCATGATGTGGGGCGTTGCGAAGGGGCAAAATGTCTGCTTGCGAAAATATGTTGCTGTTAATCCTCTGATCATGGTGTCGGTCTAGTGTTGGGGCCTAAATACCATTTTCGGGCGGCATGGGCGGCCTTTTCAGGCGGAGTAGTACATTTCGTGGACGTTATCCTGCATTTGGGTGCCCACCGCACCGGCACAACGACCCTTCAAAACTATCTGGAGAATAACCGTGACAATCTGAATGATATCGGCACGGAATTCTGGGGCCCGAACCGGACACGGTCGGGCCTGTTCAGCGGTATGGTCAAGAACCCTGCAAATATTACCCATGAAGCGGTGTTGCGCGGGGAGCGCGCCTCTGGCCTGATCCGGATGGAGCTGTCACGGTTGGAGATTGCTGGCGTGAAATCACTGATTGTCAGCGAGGAAAACATGATCGGCGCGATGTGGGATAACCTGTCTGTCGGCAGGCTCTATCCTGATGCACGGGCGCGGCTGGACCGGTTTGCGGGGGCTTTCGGGTTTCGCTGCAAACGGGTGGCGATTTCGATCCGGTCTTACGACAAATACTGGGCGTCTGTTTATGCCTTTATGGTTGAACGGGGGCGAGCAATGCCGGAGATTCAGGATCTGGACCGGCTGGTGACGCAACCGCGCCGCTGGCGCGATGTTATCCGCGAAGTTGCATCGGTCTTTCCGGCGGCTGAACTGGTGGTTTGGCCGTTTGAAGGGATGATTGGTCTGGGGGATCACCAGTTGGCGGTGTTGAATGGAGGGGCGGTGCCGGACCGGATGCGCGGGCGGCGGGATTGGCATAATGCGTCTGTGGGCTGTGCGAAACTGCGACGGACGCTGGTTGATCGGGGCGACAGGACACATGCGGCGGCCTTGCCGGAAGGCAATACGCGGTGGCAACCTTTTGGCGACCACCACATTGCCGGTTTTCGGGCGCAATATGACGAAGATATCGAATGGCTGCGTGGCGGCGCTGACGGCATTGCGACCTATGTAGAAAATTTAGACAGCGGACCAGCAGGGATACATCTGCGGCCGGTGCAATCGGAAAGAGGACATCTCCATGACCAAGAAGCAAGCGGCGTGGGCTGAACGCGCAGCAAAAGAACGGCGCAGTCGGCCGCTGGACGATCTGACGTGGCAAACACCTGCGGGCATTGCCGTGCTGCCGGTTTGCGCCGATAGGGAAAGCCGCGCATTATTTTGCAAGTTTATTTCAGGGCACCATGCGCTGACTTTAATGGCGGAGCAATGAGCGCGTGGACGTTACGTTACACCTAGGAGCCCACCGCACCGGCACAACAACTCTCCAAAAGTATCTGGAAGAGAACCGTGATAATCTGGCAGAAATCGGCACCGAGTTCTGGGGGCCAAAGCAGACGCGCGCGGGACTATTTACCGGTCTTGAAAAAAGACCGGACACGTTGACAAATGCAGAGATACTTGATGGAAAACGCTCTTGCGATCTGATCAGGATGAAGTTGGATCGGCTTGAGATGGGCGGGGCCAAATCCCTGATCGTTAGCGAAGAAAACATGATCGGCACAATGTGGGGCAATCTGTCAAATTGTCAGCTATACGCGGAAGCGCAAGGGCGATTACAGCAATTTGCCGATGGGTTCGGGGGGCATTGCACACGGGTGGCGATATCAGTCCGGTCATATGAAGAATACTGGGTGTCTGTGCTTACCTCTTTGATTGAAAGGGGCCGCATAATACCGAACAAACGAGAAATGGATCGTTTGGTAACACAGCCGCGTCGTTGGCGTGATGTCATTACTGAAATTGCTGGCGTATTTCCGTCTGCCGAACTGCTGGTTTGGCCGTTTGAAGCAATGACTGGTCGAGTGAATGACCAACTGGCATTGTTAACTGGTGGACTTGTACCGAAACAGATGCGCGGGCAAAATAAATGGCATAATGCCTCGGCAGGGTGCGCTAAGCTGCGACAGGTGTTGAAGGATGGCGGCCATACCGCCCTTGCCGCAGAAATTCCGGATGGCACACAGCGCTGGCAACCGTATGAAACGCATCAAATAGCCGCGTTTCAAGCCCAGTATGACGAAGATATCGTATGGCTGCGCAGCGGCGCTGATGGGATTGCAAGATATGAAGATAATTCGGGATGAGGATAAGCAGGGACAAACCTGTGGCCACTGACAGCACAAAGAGGACAGACCAATGACCAAGAACAAAGAAACATGGGCCAAGCGCGCCGAAAAAGAACTGCGCGGACGCACGTTGGATGATCTGACGTGGCAAACGCCCGAAGGGATTGAAGTGCAGCCGGTTTACATTGCAGATGACGCCGAAGGGCTGGACCATATGGGCTCGATGCCCGGCGAGGTACCGTTCACTCGTGGCCCACGTAGCACCATGTATACGGGGCGCCCGTGGACCATTCGCCAATACGCCGGATTTTCCACCGCCGAGGAAAGCAACGCCTTTTATCGCCGCGCGCTGGCGGCGGGCCAGCAGGGGGTTTCAGTGGCTTTTGATCTGGCGACGCATCGTGGTTACGATAGTGATCATGAAAGGGTGGTTGGTGATGTCGGCAAAGCCGGTGTTGCGATTGATTCCGTCGAGGATATGAAAATCCTGTTCGACGGCATTCCACTGGGCGAGGTTTCGGTATCGATGACGATGAACGGTGCAGTTATTCCCGTGCTGGCCAGTTTCATCGTGGCGGGTGAAGAACAAGGTGTGGATCGTGCGGCCCTGTCGGGCACGATCCAGAATGATGTTCTAAAAGAATTCATGGTGCGCAACACCTATATCTATCCGCCTGAGCCCTCGATGCGGATTGTCAGCGATATTATCGAATTCACTTCGGCCGAGATGCCGAAATTCAACTCGATTTCGATTTCGGGCTATCACATGCAAGAGGCGGGCGCGAACCTAGTGCAGGAACTGGCCTTCACGCTGGCCGACGGGCGCGAATATGTGCGTGCGGCGCTGGCGCGGGGTATGGATGTGGATGCCTTTGCCGGGCGATTGTCGTTCTTTTTCGCCATCGGTATGAATTTTTTTATGGAGGCCGCAAAACTTCGGGCCGCACGGTTCCTGTGGCATAAAATCATGTCGGAGTTTAACCCGAAAAGCGAGAAATCCATGATGCTACGCACCCATTGCCAGACATCAGGCGTGTCGTTGCAGGAACAAGATCCCTACAATAACATTGTGCGCACCGCTTACGAGGCGATGTCGGCGGTGTTGGGCGGCACCCAATCGCTGCACACCAACGCCTTTGACGAGGCCATCGCCCTGCCGACCGATTTTTCGGCCCGCATCGCGCGCAACACCCAGCTGATTTTGCAAAATGAAACCGGTGTAACCAACGTGATCGACCCGCTGGCGGGATCCTATTACGTTGAAAAACTGACTGCGGATTTAGCGGATGCGGCGTGGAAGATTATCGAAGAAGTCGACGCGATGGGCGGCATGACCAAGGCGGTGGCGTCGGGCATGCCGAAATTGCGGATCGAGGAGGCAGCGGCGCGGCGTCAAGCGGCGGTGGATCGCGGCGATGATGTGATCGTTGGTGTGAACAAGTTCCGGCTGGAGGTCGAGGATGAAATCGACATTCTGGATGTGGACAATGTGGCGGTGCGTGAAAATCAGGTGGCGCGACTTGCCGATATTCGGGCCAAGCGTGATCAGGTGGCCTGTGATACGGCACTTGTGGAACTGGAAGAGGCGGCGGCTTCGGGCAAGGGCAACCTGTTGGAAATCGCGATTGACGCGGCACGGGCGCGCGCAACGGTAGGAGAGATAAGCATGGCGATGGAGAAAACATTCGGGCGGCATCGCGCCGAGGTGAAGACATTGGCGGGCGTCTATGGCGCGGCGTATGAAGGGGATGAGGGGTTTGCAGCCATCCAGAAATCGGTCGAGGATTTTGCGCAGGACGAGGGCCGTCGCCCACGTATGCTGGTGGTGAAAATGGGTCAGGACGGCCATGATCGCGGGGCTAAGGTGATTGCCACGGCATTCGCGGATATCGGGTTTGACGTGGATGTCGGCCCGTTGTTCCAGACACCACAAGAGGCGGCACAGGATGCGGTGGATAACGATGTGCATGTGGTCGGAATTTCGTCGCAAGCGGCAGGGCATAAGACACTGGCACCCAAGCTGGTCGAGGCGCTGAAGGCGGCGGGTGCGGAAGATATTATCGTGATTTGCGGCGGAGTTATTCCGCAGCAGGATTATGAATTTCTGTATAAGGCCGGGGTGAAGGCGATATTCGGGCCGGGAACGAATATTCCCGAAGCAGCGCAGGATATTTTGCGGATTATACGTGAGGCGAAGGCATAGGAATAAGAGATTCTATGCGCTCCGCGCGGGAGGTATTTAAGGCAAGAAGAAGGGGTAAGGGCTGTGTTTGAACTTGATCATTTGGCGGTTTCTGCGAGCACTTTGATAGACGGCGTGGCGGTGATTGAAGAGACGCTGGGCGTGTCTTTGGCAGGTGGTGGCGAGCATGCGTTGATGGGCACGCAGAACCGGTTGCTGGGTTTGGGGGGCGTGTATCTGGAGGTGATTGCGATCAACCCCGATGCGGCGGGTCCGGATCATCCGCGCTGGTTTGACTTGGACAATTTCAACGGTGAACCACGGTTGACCAACTGGATATGCCGCACCGATGATCTGGAGGGTGCAATCGGTGCCAGCCCTGACGGCGTGGGGGTGCCTGTTGCCTTGAGCCGTGCAGATTTGCGCTGGCGGATGGCGGTTCCTGCGGACGGAAAATTGCCATTTGGCAATGCCTATCCGGCATTGATCCAGTGGGAAGGGCTGGCGCATCCGGTGGCGCGTTTGCCTGACGTGGGGTGTAGGTTGCGCTCGTTCGAGATAACCCATCCCGAGGCGGCAGCATTGAACGCGACCATAGCGGGGAATTTAAGCGACGCGCGGGTTGTCATTTCGCGAGGGGATGCGGTGGCCTATCGGGCCGAGATTGAAACGCCGCACGGCATTCGGGTGTTGGGGTGACCCCCTGTGACAATAACAATTGAATACGTGACCTGACAGTCGGTAAAATACCCGTTAATGTGGCCGCATGTCTTTGTGGAGTCGAATTGCTGATGCGTTGTCGGCCCTTGCCAGCGGTGAGGGGCTGAGTGAGGTGTTTGAACGCCTGCGCACCCCGCCCGAGCAAACCGCCGGTTTTACCATTGCGGTGATTGCGCTGGGGGCAAAGATGGCCAAGGCCGACGGGTTGGTGACGCGCGACGAGGTCACGGCATTCCGCGAGGTGTTCACCATCCCCCCCGAAGAAGAGGCGAATGCGGCGCGTATTTTCAATATGGCGCGCACAGATGTGGCCGGTTTCGAGGAATACGCCCACCGGATTGTGGCGATGTTTGGCACGCGGCGCGCGGCCTTGTTCGACCTGATGGAGGGGCTATTCTTTATCGCTGTTGCAGATGGCGAGTATCATCCGAAAGAGGATGATTTTCTGGATCGGGTGCGGCGGATTTTTGGACTGGAGGAGCGCGAGTTTCGCATAATGCGGGCACAATTTGTCACCGATGCGATGCCTGACCCATACGACGTGCTAGGGGTTGCGCCGGATGCGTCTCTGGAAGAAATCCGCACGGTATATCGTACGTTGGTGCGTGAAACCCATCCGGACAGGATGGCCGCCAGGGGGGTTCCGCAAGAAGCGGTAAAGCTGGCCGAGGGACGATTGATGGCGATCAATAATGCCTGGGACGAGATCCAGAAAGCGGCGGCGTGATGCGGATTGCCACCTATAATGTTGAATGGTTTGACGGCCTGTTTGATCAGGACGGGGCACTGTTGATGGATGGTGGCTGGTCACGGCGCTACAATGTAACGCGGATGCAGCAGCTAGAGGCATTGGCCAAGGTGTTCGCGGCGATGGATGCCGATGCGGTGATGGTGATCGAGGCACCTGACAGCAGCCGCAAGCGCAACGGCACAAAGGCGCTTGAGGCATTTGCCGCACGGTTCGGGCTGCGCACCAGCAAGGCGCTGATGGGGTTTGCTAATACTACGCAACAGGAAATATCGCTGATGTATGATCCCGATGTGATCACGGCACGTCATGATCCAATCGGCGATATGACCGGCAAGAAAGGCTCGCCCGATGCGCCGCGTTTTGACGGAGTGTTTCGCCGCGATCTGGATGTGGATGCAGCACCCGAATTGATCACCTTTTCCAAACCGCCGCTAGAGGTGGCGCTGCAAACCAAAGCGGGTGCATTGGTGCGGCTGATCGGAGTGCATATAAAATCCAAAGCTCCGCACGGAGCGCGTGGCAAAGTCGAAGAGATGCGCAAAGCGATCGAGAACCGGCGCAAGCAGATGGCGCAATGTATCTGGCTGCGTCAACGGGTCGAGACGCATTTGGCGGCAGGCGATTCTGTGATGGTTATGGGGGATTTCAATGATGGACCCGGGCTGGACGAATACGAAAAACTGTTCGGCCGTTCCAGCGTTGAAATCGTGCTGGGCGAGGAGGGGCAGGAGTGCCTGTTCGACCCGCATGCGCAAATGATCCTGAGCCGCAAACTGGGGGCAAAACCGGCCACCTCGCGGTTTTATATCAAGCATGAAAAACGGTATCTGTCCGTGCTTCTGGATTATATCATGGTGTCTCCGGATTTGCGCAAACTGGGGCCGGATTGGCGCATCTGGCACCCGTTTGAAGATCCAGAATGCTACGATATGCCGGAGTTGCGCGAAGCATTGCTGGCGGCGTCCGACCATTTTCCGGTGACGATTGATCTGGATATATAAGGTTATGTATTGGTCCGACCCTTATAGAATCGGCCAACATGCATTATAATAGGAATATGAAACATTTAGCAGCGATCACACTTGCCGCGTGTTTGGCCCTGTCACCCGCCACAGCGGGTAATGACGACAAAGGCGAAATGGGCGATGGCCTGAACCTTATGGAACAGGGCGCAAAAATACTTCTTCGCGGTCTGATGACCGAGATGGAGCCCGCATTCAAGGATTTGAAGGGGTTGGCCGAAGAGATGGCACCGGCATTGGTGGAATTGCAGGGAATGATTGGTGATTTCACCAATTACCATGCACCCGAGGTTCTGCCTAACGGCGATATTATTATCCGGCGTAAAACCCCGCTTGAGGTTGATCCACTGGAAGAGGGTGAGATCGAGCTTTAGGGGTATTTTCCGGCCCTTACTGGCCTGAAGCATCCGGTTTCAGGCTGATTATGATATTTTGGTCTTTTTGGTTCTGATTGAATCGTAGAATTACAAAATTCAACATTTCGGCACCATGCAAACTAAGACGCCCGTGATATTCTGTCGGCACATAGAATTTGATCATTTTCCCATCAAACATAAGCGTATAATAGGCCTTGCCTGACCAGTATGCCGGTTTTGAGCTGCCTGTGGGGTCGCCAAGCACGGGAGATGTTGGGCGGTGGTATTTTTCCTTAAGAAAGTGATCGAGGGTTATGTTTACCCTGCCATTGAAAAATGAAGCAATTTGTTCTTCATCTTCGTAATCTTTTGGGAATTCGCGGGTAAAGTCTTTGGCCCCCTTGTTCGAGCCGAATTTTTCTATTTTTCTGTCAAGAGTTTGGTCGAGATCGAAATCAATCTTCACGGCAATCCATCGGCCTTGGCGGAAAAAATAATGGGCGTATCTCCCATAGAGATACCTGTTGTTTTCATCACGAACCCCATAGTTCTCATAGGTATAATACTGGCTTTCTTCATACAGCTTAATGATGATATCTTCGGTGGCCGGAGTGTCAGATACATAGTTTTCGTAAGGAATAAGTTCGGGGTTCCCATCCAGCAAGAATGAGTAGTAGCCCTCGCGGGTAATAAGGTAGTCACCTATAGGGTCCACGCCACCTTTTTCAGCAATCGAAAGCAATACGTTTGCCTTGTGGTCCAGCAAGAAATTCTGATACCCTACCTTGCTGTCGGAAAATAATAATAGCGGGGCATTATTAGAGCCAACCAACACCTTGCCTTGAAATTTTGCCTGTCCGTAATCGTATATATTCCGGACTACAAAGTGGCTGTTCGACTGTAGGTCCAATAGCGGCTGGTAGTCGGGCGCAGATATTTCAGCAAGTTCGGCTCTGGATTTTTCCGCCTCGCGTATGGCCCATCTGTCTATCAGAAAGTCGCGCCCTGTCGTGAAGTCCAAAAATAGCAATGCAGCTATAGATACTATTATAAGAATGCGTTTCATCAATGGTTATCTTTGAAAATTTAAGGATGTGCAGTCTTCGCACGCCGACCGCTTAAGTCAAGTTATCAGTGCAGTTCCTTTATCTTAACCTGCGCCCCCAACGCGTTCGCGAGTGACATAAAACGTGCCTCGGCCACTTCGCCAAATAATCCGCGCGCTTTTTCATTCAAGCGCAACTCCAGCTCTTTCTTTTTGGGGAAGTACCGTAATTCCGCCATTTTGTCGGGTGCGTCAACCGTCAGCATTGCGCCAAACCGCATAGCTTTGCCCAACACTTCGGCGTCCTGAACGGCCTTGTCTTCCAGCAACTCGACCAGTGGTTCGAATTGTGTGCCTTCGCGTGAATTTTTATAGCGGTGCAGCAAAGCCAGCCCCAGAAACACCCGCTCGCGGTGGCGCAAGCCGCCTAGGTTGGCGCGGGTAGCGTTATCAAAACAGACTTCTGCGCGGTAATCGGGGTGGGCCCGCCATGTCACGTCGTGCAGCAGGCAGGCAGCCATAATCAGGCGCTTGCGGTCAGCGTTTGCCGATTTGAACAGTGGCATGATGAAATTATACAGCCCCTTGCCAAACCCCGGCCATCGCGCGTCTTTGCTCTCGGAAAAACGGCAAGCCTCGATCAGGGGGTCGCGGTTGCGTAATTTTTGCGGCATTTGTTCATACAGCATACCTTCGCGGATGCCGTAGCTGGATACAGCGATCTCACGCGGCTTGAATTTGCGCACCAGACGTTTCAGCACCTCGCAGGCGATCGGCACAAGGATCATCCGCGCTTGGGATGTGCCGGTTTGGGCGCGTAAATCGTCCAGATCATTCTCGCCGATCCATTTCACCGTTTGCATCACCGATTTGGGTGTCATCCGGTATTCGTGCAGCACAGACAGGGGGTAGCCGCGCCGCAGCATGTCGAGCCGCGCAATCGCCCGCCATGATCCGCCGACCAGAAACAGGCGTTTCTTTTCAACCGGAATCTGGCTGTGCAGATCGTCCAGAATGGTGCTGATATGCGTCTTCAGCCCTTTTTTGCCGCCCTTCACGTTGCTTAACTTCAGCGGTCCGAGCGGCGAGGTCAGGCGCCGTCCGACGCGCCCGTCGGCAACTTCGGCCAGTTCCATTGACGAGCCACCAATATCGCAGATCAGCCCGTTGGCGGTGGGCCAGCCCAGCAACACGCCCTGTGCCGATAGCCGCGCCTCTTCCTCGCCATCGATCACATAGATATCCAGACCGGTTTCGCGCAGAACTTCGGCGCAGAAATCCGCGCCATCCTCGGCCTCGCGCACGGCGGCGGTGGCAACGGCGGTCAGGGGCGGGATGCCCATGCCCTCGGCCAGCAGCTGGAACCGTTTTATTGCAGCCAAGGCGCGGGCGCGTCCCTTAGGGTTCAGCCGACCGGTTTCAGGCAGGCCAGCCCCCAGCGCACACATGATTTTTTCATTGTAGAAATAGGCGGGGCTGCGGGCGGCGCCGTCAAACACCACCAGCCGGACAGAGTTTGACCCGACATCGACCACGCCAACCCGTGACAACGCCCGTGACGAGGGGTCATCAAACAGCGGGCGGCCAAACGGGCCCCAGTCTTCGTTATTTCCGTCCACGTGAATATCCCCCGTAAGTTGCACCTATTTTGCATTGCGCGAGGGGCACGCGTCAATCTTTGGTGTGGGTTAATTCCGGCACATCGGCGGCACCGGCCTTGCCACGGCCCGAAAGTGACGGGTTTTCCATAAAGAAACGGTGGCAATTGAACGGATGTGCATCGGTTGCGGTTATTGGGCGCAGGTAGCGGCCATCGGGAGCCAATACCCAGCTTTGTGCCTCATCAGCCAGGTTTGCCGCCATGATTTGCCCCATGATCTGGGCTTTGACGGTAGCGTTGGTGGCCTCGACCAGTGTTTCCACCCGCCGGTTCAGATTGCGGCCCATCCAGTCAGCCGATGAAAAGTAAACCTTGGCCTTTTTGGCGGGCAACCCATAACCGTTGCCAAAACACACAATGCGGGAATGCTCCAGAAACCTCCCGACGATGGATTTAACACGGATGTTTTCAGACAGACCTTTGATGCCGGGGCGCAGGCCACAGATGCCACGAATAACGAGGCTAATTTTCACGCCAGCCTGCGAGGCGTCGTAAAGCGCGTCGATCACCGATGGATCGACCAGCGAATTCATCTTGGCCCAGATTTCGGCGGGTTTGCCTGCTCGAGCGAACTCTGCCTCGTTATTGATCCGCTCAATCAGGGTAGATTTCAGGTTTAGCGGCGCGATTGCAAGGTTTTCCAGCCCCTCGGGGTGGGCGTATCCTGACAGGTAGTTGAATACTTTGGTTGCGTCACGGCCCAAGGCCTCGTTGCAGGTAAATAGCGACAGATCAGTGTAGATGCGGGCAGTGATCGGGTGGTAGTTTCCAGTGCCAAAGTGGGTGTAGGTCACCAGTTTATCACCTTCACGCCGCACCACGATGCTGATTTTGGCGTGGGTTTTATAATTGATGAACCCGTACACCACATGCGCACCAGCGCGTTCCAGACGGCGGGACTGGCGGATGTTGGCGGCCTCATCAAATCGCGCCTTTAGCTCGACCAATGCGGTGACCGATTTGCCCGCTTCGGCGGCTTCGCACAGGGCGGCCACGATGGGGGAATCGCGCGAGGTGCGATAAAATGTCTGTTTTATCGCCACCACATCGGGATCGCGCGCGGCCTGTTCCAGAAACCGCACCACGGTATCGAATGTCTCGTAAGGGTGGTGCAGCAGCATGTCCTTTTGCCGGATCGCGGCGAACATATCACCCTCGTGGTCGCGCACACGTTCGGGCACCCGCGGGGTGAAACTGGGCCACAGCAGGTCAGGGCGGCTGTCCAGCACCAGTTCCGACAGATCAGTCAGGCCCAACATTCCGTCAATCTCGACCACCTCGTCCTCTTCAACATGTAGCTCACGAATAATCAGACGGCGCAGGCCTGTCGGTGCGTCAGCGGATATTTTCAGGCGCACAACGTCACCACGGCGGCGCCGTTTCAACGCCACCTCGAACTCACGTACAAGGTCTTCGGCCTCGTCCTCGACCTCAAGATCGCTGTTGCGCAGCACCCGGAACGTGCAGCTGCCTTTGGTGGCATAGCCCGGGAATAGGGCGTCCAGATGTAGCAGCAGTAGCTCTTCCAATGGCAGGAACCGTTGCGTATTACTATCGCATGGCAGGGCAACAAACCGATCAATCTGGTGCGGGATCGGCAGCAGGGCTTGCAGCGGGCGCTTGTTGGCAAGGCTCTCGAGTTTCAGCGCTAGCGAGAAGCCTTCGTTGGGGATGAACGGGAACGGGTGGGCCGGATCAATCGCCAGTGGGGACAGGACCGGAAACACTTGGGTTAGAAAGAATTGCTCGGCGAATTCTTTATCTGTGTCACTTAGGTTTTGGGCATCCAGCAGGGTGATGTTTTCGTAAGCCATTTCGCCATGCAGCGTATCCCAGACGCGTTGTTGCGCTTGCAGCAGATCACGCGCATCGGTGTTGATCAGCAGTAGTTGCTGTGCGGCGGTCAGCCCGTCGGCGGCAGGCGTGGTATTGCCCGCATCCGCCAGCTCTTGCAGGCCCGCGACCCGTACGGTGAAAAATTCGTCCAGATTGGTGGCGGAAATTGACAGGAACCGCAGGCGTTCCAGCAGCGGCACGCGCGGATTTTCGGCCTCTTCCAGTACACGCCAATTAAAGGCCAGCCATGACAGCTCGCGGTTAAAAAAGCGTTTTGGGCCATCCCAGTCCTCATCGGGCAGGTCGTTGGCCGCGTCAAACGGGGCTTTTAGGAAATCGGCGTGGGTCATGGTGCAACCGGTGGTTTTGGGAATGATAAGGGGGACTTATGCCGTATTTCAGCGGGCATTGTCCAGCACTTGTGCGGCCAAATTCGGGGTGATGGCCCCCCCTTTGGCCAGAGCCGCCTTATCCAGTGCAGCAACCAGTGTTCCGGCGGCATCGAATGAGCGATCCATGCGTTTCAGCAGATAGGCAATCAGTTTCGGGGTCACGTCGATTTGGCGGTCCGTGAAAAGCTTAATCAGGACGGCGCTGAGCAGGGCGTCATCTGGGGGCGACAGGGTAGTGATTGTGGTTGCCGCCATCCGGCTTTGCAGATCGGGCAGGGTCAGCGCCCAGTGGTTTGGCGCGGCATCACCGGTGGCCAGCAGCGGTGTGCCGTTTGTCTGCGCCAGATTGTGCAGATGGAACAGGGCCTTTTGGGCAGGCATGTCGGTGGCGATATTCTGCACGTCCTCGACCGCGACGGGGTGCTCTGAAAGGGCAGGGATGTCAGTTGTAACAAGGTCACGGGCAAGGATCACCGTGGCGCCGGTATCCGTGGCCCAAACCTGTGTCAGGTGGGTTTTTCCCGCACCCTTTGGTCCGATCAGGGCTAGCTTGTTACTGGGCCAGCCCGGCCAGTTTTCAAGCACCTTGACCGTCAGCGCATTGGCGGGGGAAATAAAGAAATCCTCGCGCCCCAGTGCCGTTTTAACGGGCAAATCAAACGTCATTTGCTGTGCCATTGACTAGTCTTCTTTAGGTGCTGTGTCGGTTTCGTCGATGGTTCCCGCAACGCCCTGATACAAGCGCCCTTCTTGATATTGGCCAATGCCAAACCGGATCAACACCCCGATGATCGCCGCAACAGGTACCGCCACCAACATGCCGACAAACCCGAACAGCGTGCCAAACACCGACAGTGCGAACATCAACCAGACGGGGTGCAATCCAACGCTGTTGCCGACCAGTTTGGGGGTGATCACATTTCCCTCGAGAGCCTGTCCAAGTATGAAAACGCCAGCGACCAGACCCAGCGACACCCAGTCACCCCAGAACTGGAACAACCCCAGCCCGATGGCCAGCGCCCCGCCGATTAATGCGCCAACATAGGGGATGAAGGTGATCAACCCTGCAAACGCGCCGACCAGTAGGCCAAACTGCAAGCCAACCAGCATGAGGCCAACCGCGTAATAGGCCCCCATCGTCAGGCAAACTGTGCCTTGGCCGCGGATGAACGAGGACAGTGTTTGATCAACTTCTCGCGCGATCTGGCGGATTGCAGGCGCATGATCCCGCGGCAGGTAGCTGTCAATTCTGGCGACCATATTATCCCAGTCCAGCAACATATAAAATGCCACCACCGGCACGATCACCATCAGGATAACAATGTTCAGCAGGCTCATGGCCGATGACAGAACGGTGTTGACCAATTCGCCGCCTTTGGACTGGATCGATTCACCCAGACTGTCCAGCGATTGGCGCAGGGTTGAATTGGCATCCATCAGGGCCGGAAACCGTTCGGTCAGGAAATTCTTTAGCTTGGCAAATATTTCAGGCGCGGAATTGACCAGTGAAATGATTTGCTCAACCAGTGTTGGGATAATCAGCAGTGCCATCAGCACAAAGATCACCAAACCAAATAGGGTAATAATCACTGTGGCCCATACCCGCGAAACTCCGACCGCTTCGAGCCGGTCCGCGATCGGATCAAGGAAATAGGCAATCGCGCCGCCTAGAACGAATGGTAGGATTACATCGCCCAGATACCACAACACCACCAAAAACACCGCCGTTGCGATGCCCCAGTATTTTGTTTGCTCTGATGCGGGTAGGCCCATGATTGCTCCTGTCACTCTTTACACTTCTTGGCCCATGGAGGGCTATGTTGCAAGTGGGCAGGGACGCGGCTGGGTTCAAGGGTTCTTGTCTGGCGCGGCAGGATCGCCTAGACGGGGCTGCGAATACTGTCTTTTTTCACAAAGGTTTCACCCAGATGCGTCTTAGCCGTTATTTCCTGCCCGTTCTAAAAGAAAATCCTGCCGAGGCGAAAATCGTTTCGCACCGCTATATGTTGCGGGCCGGTATGATCAAACAGGCCAGCGCGGGGATTTACTCGTGGTTGCCGATGGGTCTGAAGGTTTTGCGCAAGATTGAGCGCATCGTGAATGAGGAACAGGCCCGAGCTGGCCACATCCCGATCCTGATGCCGACAATCCAGTCGGCAGACCTGTGGCGCGAAAGCGGGCGCTACGATGATTACGGCGCTGAAATGCTGCGGATTTCGGACCGCCACGGGCGCGATATGCTGTATGGTCCGACAAACGAGGAACAGGTCACTGACATGTTTCGCGCCCATGTGAACAGCTACAAAGACCTGCCGCTGACCCTGTATCAAATCCAGTGGAAATTCCGCGACGAGGTGCGCCCACGGTTCGGCGTGATGCGCGGGCGCGAGTTTTTGATGAAGGATGGTTATAACTTTGATATTGATTATGACGCCGCGATCCACGCCTATAACCGCCATATGGTCAGCTATTTGCGCACCTATGAGCGTATGGGGCTGCAAGCCATTCCGATGCGGGCAGACAGTGGCCCGATTGGCGGCGAAGATACGCATGAGTTTCTGGTGTTGGCCGATACGGGCGAAAGCGAAGTGTTTTACGACAGTGCCATTCTGGAGATGAAATTCGGCGACCGCGAGGTGGATTTCGACAATGTCGAGGAATGCACGCAAATCGCCAAGGACTGGACCACGCCATACGCCCGCACAGACGAGACCCACGACGCGGCGCTGTTCGATGCGATCCCTGAAGAGCGACGCAAAACCAGCCGTGGCATCGAGGTTGGACAGATTTTCTACTTTGGCACCAAATACTCCGAAAGCATGGGCGCGACTGTGGTGACTGACAGCGGTGAACGGGTGCCGGTGCATATGGGCAGCCACGGCATTGGTGTATCCCGCCTTATTGGTGCGATTATCGAGGCATCACATGATGACAAAGGTATCATCTGGCCCGAAGGGGTGACACCGTTCCATTGCGGCATCATCAACCTGCGCCAAGGCGACGAGGCGGCGGATGCGGCCTGCGAGGGGCTGTATAAGGCGCTGACTGCAGCAGGGCTTGAGCCGCTATATGATGACCGGAATGAACGGGCTGGCGGGAAATTTGCGACGATGGACCTGATCGGTCTACCGTGGCGCATCACGGTTGGTCCGCGGGGCCTCAAAAACGGTGTGGTGGAACTGACCAGCCGTAAAACCGGCGAAAGCGTTGAAATGACGCCCGAGGATGCGGTGGCCAAGGTGGTGGAGATTTACGCGCAGCTGTAAACGGAATTTTTGAAAAATTCCGGCTCGTTTTCTTTCAAAGAAAACGGATCATTGCCCATCCTCTAGCGCGGTAATGATCCGGTCGCGCAGATCTTGTGGCTGGGCCTCAACAGCAGCCATCACCCGTCGCAATTCGCCGCGCACGCCGTGCAACTGGTCAATCAGCGACAGCACCACCCCCAAAGCATCACCCTCCAGATCGAACTGTTCCGAAAGATCGCAAATCAGTTCAATTCGCGCCAGATCAGCGGCGTCATAGACGGGGCCAGCCTCGGATTGGGTCGGGCTTAGGAATTCGTGCTTTACATAGGTTGTCAAACGCGAACGGGTCAGGCGGGTGACGGTGGTGATGGTTTCTTGCTCGGAATAATAACGACTCATATCGACATCCCTTCGCGTGGATCATAGGCGTGGTCCTTGCGCCAGCCCTGCATGAATTCTTCGAGTTCAGCATCAACCGTCTGCGGCATCTTGATTTGCAACTCGACCCTTTGATCGCCGGTTTTCGCCCCCCGTTTCACCCCTTTGCCACGCAGGCGCAGGGTTTGGCCGCTGTTGGCGCCTTTGGGGATGGTCAGGTTGACCGACCCGTGGATGGTGGGGGTGGCGACCTTGCCGCCCAGAATAGCCTCGTCAATGGTGATGGGTAGGGTGACCAGAATGTCGTCACCGTCACGGGTAAATACTTTGTGGGGTGTCACGTTGATGGTGACATAGGCGTCGCCGCGCGCACCCTTGCCGTACCCTTCGCCGCCTTTGCCGCGCAGACGGATGGTTTGGCCATCCGCTGTGCCTTCGGGGATTTTCACCTCGAGATTGTCACCAGAGGGCAGGGTGATACGTTTCTTGCCGCCCTTCACCGCGGCCAAAAAGTCGACTTCGAGCATATAGCGCGCATCCGCGCCACGGGCATCAAAGCCAGCGCCATGTGCGGATTGTGCCTGTCGTTGACGCAGAATGTCGGCGAACATATCCGACATATCGCCAAAATCCTCATACCCGTGCGAGGATTGATAGCTGTGGCCAGGTTGTTCAGCATATTCACGATAGAATTTGCGTTCGGGTTGTTGTTCGGCCCCTGACGCATCAATTTCGCCAGCGTCAAAACGGCGGCGCATTTCGGAGTCTTTCAACAAATCATAGGCGCCCGAGGCAGCCTTGAATTTTGCTTCGGCTTGGTTGTCCCCCGGGTTCAGGTCCGGATGGCTATCGCGTGCGATTTTGCGATAGGCCTTTTTGATCTCGGCGTCGGTGGCTGACTTTTTTAGTCCGAGCGCTTTATAAGGGTCATTGCTCATTGGCATATGCTCCGGTGATTATGCTTTGATACTGATATAATCATACAAGATGCATATTAAAGGTATAGTCGTAGCGCCATTTTAGACCCATAAAACGATTAAAGCGCGCATTGCAGTAACGCGCGCATTAATAAATTTCTGATCGTCTGGATTATCTGGTTGTGGCCCAGACTATACGTCAGGCCAATCCGCTTATTATCCTTGAACCATAGGCTTACAGCCACGAGGGCGACCTGGCAGCCCCATTGCTTGTGGATTTACAATCAAGTGCCACGTCGGGGCATACCCAGGCGCCTGTGCGCGAGAGTAGGAGCAACCATTTGACAATGTTTGCCATTGGCCAGTGCTGTCACCTGATTTGGTGCTGAACTGGATTTGCGTTTGAGCAGAATTGCTGTTTGGCAGTTCGCCCGCATTGGCCATTTGTGTTAGGCCCGCAGTGAATACGATAGCCGAGATCAGTGTCAGTGCCTTTTTAGTATTATCTAGTTTCATGATGTTTCCCCCATGAGAAATGAGCGCCTTGCAAAGCGCAATGTGGCAGTTGATGACATATTGTTATTTTTGAAATGTGGACAGACTGTGGCGCTGGCGTGAAATTATTATGCGGGATACGGGGGGCGTTAATTCAATTAAATGTTGTGACCCGGTCTAAATGCAGCCGCCAATCGCCGATTGCAGGATGATGAATTGGCATCCGGCCCTTGGGCTGGTATCGCTTCCTTGACCAAATCAACGGATACAGTCAAAATCCGGCATATAAAAACACGGTAGATAAATCGAGGAGCAGACCAGTGGCAGGCCAGACAGCCCCTTTTGCACGCTTTGAATGGATGATCGCGTGGCGATACCTTCGCGCCAAACGCGCCGAAGGTGGCGTCAGCATCATGACATGGATTTCGCTGGTCGGCATCACGCTGGCCGTGGCGGCGCTGATCATCACGCTGGCGGTTCGGGCGGGGTTTCGCGCTGAATTTGTCGATACCATTCTGGGCGCCAATGCCCATGTGACGGTCTATAATTCGATCACGGCGAACGATGCGGGCCAGACCAGTCGCGTGATGGAGGGCTATGAGGAAAAAGCCGAAGCAATCCGCGCCATTGCTGGTGTTACCCGCGTTGCTCCGCTGATCAAGGGGCAGGTGATGGCCAACAACCGTGCCGCCAATACTGGCGCGCAGGTGTTCGGTATATCGCTGGCCGATCTGAAAACCATTCCCCGCATTGCGTCGGGAGAAAACGCGCGGGGCGATATTGATCGCTTCAACGAAGGTGTGGCGATTGGCAAGGGTATTGCCAACTCGCTTGGCCTTGGCATTGGCGATAAAATCAAACTGATTTCCCCCAATGGCACCAAAACCGCCTTCGGTGTTAGCCCGCGGGTGAATGTTTACGAGGTGGTCTATATTTTTTCCGTCGGGCGTTATGACATCGATGGCATCCGGATCTACATGCCATTTGTCGAGGCGCAGAGCTTTTTCAACCGCGAGGGCGTGGCGGATGAGCTGGAAGTCATGGTCAAGGAGCCGGAGAAGGTCGACGACCTGACGCTGGATTTTCTGCGGGCAGGCGGCGACCGCGCCATCCTGTGGACATGGCGCGATGCGTCGGGGTCGTTCCTGCGGGCGCTAACGGTCGAGGATAACGTGATGTTCGTGCTGATGACGGTGCTGGTTCTGATTGCATCAATGAACATCATTTCCGGTCTGGTGATGCTGGTGAAAAACAAGGGTCGCGACATCGGAATTTTGCGCACGATGGGCCTGTCTGAAGGGTCAGTCCTGCGGGTATTCTTTATCTGCGGCGCGATGACGGGGCTGATCGGCACGATCTTCGGGGTGATCCTCGGCTGCCTGTTCGCGCTCTACTTTGATCCGATCCTTGCGTTCGTCAGCGGGGCATCGGGGGGCGAGGTATGGGATGCCTCGGTGCGCGGCATCTATAAACTGCCCGCCAAATTGCAACTGAACGATGTGCTGTCGGCGATTGGTCTGTCGCTGGGCCTGTCCTTCATCGTGACCATCTTTCCAGCCCGCCGCGCGGCGCGGATGAACCCTGTCGAGGCGCTGCGGTATGAGTAAACCAATGTTGGAACTGCACGGGATCAGCAAATCCTATAACCATGGTAGACCCAATGAAATCAATGTGCTGCGCGGTGCCGACCTGATGCTATCAGCGGGAGAGGTTGTGGCGCTGGTCGCCCCTTCGGGGGCAGGAAAATCAACCCTGCTGCATATCGCCGGATTGCTGGACACAGCCGATAGCGGCACGGTGCTGATCAACGGGGTCGATATGACTGGCCAATCGGATCGCAAACGCACCAACGTGCGGCGCAACGGGGTTGGGTTTATTTATCAGTTCCACCACCTGTTGCCTGAATTTTCGGCGCTGGAAAACATCGTTCTGCCGCAACTGGCCAACGGGGTGCCGCAAGCGGTGGCCGAGGCCCGCGCCTTGGAACTACTGGATAATGTCGGCGTTGCGGAGCGCGCAGACCACCGCCCCGCGGCCCTGTCTGGTGGTGAGCAACAGCGGGTGGCCTTTTGCCGTGCGCTGGCGAATGAACCAAAAGTGCTGCTGGCGGACGAGCCAACAGGCAACCTTGACCCCGCGACCTCGGATCAGGTGTTCGCTGCCCTGATGGCGCTGGCGCGCGACACGGGGCTGTCGGCGCTGATAGCAACGCACAACATGGAACTGGCGGGCAAAATGGACCGCGTGGTGCGGTTGGAGAACGGCGCGCTGGTGCGGGGCTGACCTGCACAGGGTTAAAACGCAAATTGCTTTAGATCATATCGCGTTGATCGCGGATCGGCTATGATTGGTGCCTGTAACAGGCTGGAGGATACCGATGCGATATCTATTAGCGCTTTCATTGGCGGCCCTGATCCCTGCAACTGCGGCATTGGCGCAGGATTCGGGGGCACAAGGTGCGAGCGGGCAGGAGATTTATCTGGAATACTGCGCCGGATGCCACGGCGAGGCGGCCAAGGGCGACGGGCCGTTGGCGGCTTTGATCAGCGTTCCGGTGCCCGATTTGACGGGGTTGTCGCGGCAATACGGCGGGGTGTTTCCACTGGTGTCCGTCGTGCGCCAGATCGACGGTCGGGTTGAAATGCGCGGGCATGGCGATCCGATGCCGGTGTTTGGCGCGTTGCTGACTGGGGCCTCGGCGGTGATTGACACGGCGGCGGGTGACCCGATTGTGACCAAGGCCGCGGTGCTGGCGGTGGCGGATTATCTGGAAAGCTTGCAGCGCTAGGGCGTGAGCAAATAGGGCAGCAGGCTGGGGATGATGCCGCCAGCCAGCAGACCGATCAAGGCTGCCATTAGGATTTTAGGCTTGGCCTCGCGCCCGTCCATTCCGGCGGCACGGCAGATTAGGCCGGTGATTATGGCGACGATGATCGCAATGGGGATGCCGGTTAGGAACATGTTTTTGGCTTCAGTCTTTCACAACAACGGGGGGGCGCTTATACCCTTGGGTGGGCGGCCAGCGCATGGGTAAATTGGCTATTCTTTCAATTGTGCCTTAGCTTTCATCTGCATCATCGGGTTTGGGAAGCCTTTTGATTTCCTCTGGTGCTGGAATTTGGTCGTATTCTTTTGTTCCCTGCCGTGTAATTTGAGCAACTTCGTTCATGCGATCTGTAAGTGGCTTGACGTCTTTGCCGAATTTTCCAATTGTCTCGCCAATATCGGATACGCCGCCTAGGATGACATCAAATAGTCCCGTTTTGGAGAGCACTTGCTTTTCTATAGCTGCTATTCGGTCCAATAGCCTTTTTTTGTGAGGTTGGTCAAAATCTGGTGATGCGAAAACAATTTTACGCATATCTCCACATAGCTTCACTACTCTATCTTTGTCTTTTTTTGGCAGAGTAAATGTTGGAAGAAGGGGGGAATCGTTGCTGGGCGATATTGATTCTGGAACCGTCTTGGAAACAACCAGCACCCTCTCCAACCGTCTTCTCAACTCATATGTTTTATACGTATCATCTGGAAAATTTTGGTCTGCTTCTTTTACGATTTTTACAAACCTTTCAGGGAGAATACTTTGAGATTCTTGGGTTAGCATAGAAACTTCATCCATGTCTGCCCGTTCAAAAGTCTTGTCGGTTGAATTAAAACTTGCAAGTAGATTGACGATTCTTTGGTATAATTCTTGAATGGATTCTTCAGGCATAATTATTCCTTTTGTACGCTAATACCCTCAAACATCCAACTCCTCCACAAACTGCGCGTTCTCCTGAATATACTGGAACCGCATCTCGGGCTTCTTGCCCATCAACCGCTCCACCAAATCGGCCGTATCCCCCGGGTTATCTTCCTCGATCGTTACCCTGATCAAGGTGCGGGTTTCGGGGTTCATGGTGGTGTCTTTCAAATCCTTGGCGTCCATCTCGCCCAGCCCCTTAAACCGCGACACGTCGATCTTGCCCTTGCCGCCGATCCCTTTTTCCATCCACGCGGCTTTCTCGGCCTCGTCAATGCAGTAAACCCGCTTGGCCCCCTGCGTCAGCCGGAACAGCGGCGGGCAGGCCAGATACAGGTGCCCCGCGTCAATCATCGGGCGCATCTGGGTGAAGAAGAACGTCATCAACAGCGCCGCGATGTGGGCACCATCGACATCCGCATCGGTCATGATGATGACCTTTTCATAGCGCAGATCGTCAAGGTTAAAGCGGGAACCCAGCCCGACCCCGAGCGCTTGGGTCAGATCGTTAATCTCGTTGTTGGTGCCGATTTTCGAGGAGGCCGCCCCCAGCACGTTCAGGATTTTACCGCGCAGGGGCAGCAGCGCTTGGGTCTTGCGGTTGCGGGCCATTTTGGCCGAGCCCCCCGCAGAATCCCCTTCCACGATAAACAGTTCGGTGCCGATCCGGGTTTTGCTGGAACAATCGGTCAGCTTGCCGGGCAGGCGCAGTTTTTTGGTTGCCGTTTTGCGCTGGGTTTCCTTTTCGGCGCGGCGTTTCAGGCGTTCTTCGGCCCGCAGCACCAGATAATCAAGGATTGCGCCTGCCGATTTGGTATCGGCGGCCAGCCAGTTGTCGAAATGGTCACGGACCGAATTTTCGACCATCTTCTGCGCGGATTCGTTTGATAGGCGATCCTTGGTCTGGCCAACAAATGAGGGGTTGCTGATGAACACGGACAGCAGCGCACAGCCGCCGGTGGTCAGATCATCGCGGTTGATTGAGGCTGCCTTGCGGTTGCCGACCAATTCGCCATAGGCGCGGATGCCTTTTAGAACGGCGGTCCAGAACCCGCCCTCGTGCGTGCCGCCGTCGCGGGTGGGCACCGTGTTACAATAGCTCTGGATGAAACCGTCGCGTGACGGGGTCCAGTTGATCGCCCATTCCACCGATCCGGCTTCGCCGAACTTTTCGCCAAACTCGACTTTGCCAGCGAATGCTGCGTCGGCGTAGGTGGCGGCATCCCCCAGAACTTCGCCAAGGTATTCGGCCAGACCACCAGGGTAGTGGAACGAGGCTTCCATCGGGGTGTCGCCATCGGCCACAGCGGATTTCCAGCGGATTTCAACGCCGGAGAACAGGAACGCCTTGGATTGGACCAACTCGTGTAGGCGGGATGGTTTGAATTTCAGCGTGCCAAAGATTTCAGGGTCGGGGTGGAAGGTCACCGTGGTGCCGCGCCGGTTGGGGGCGGCACCGATTTCGGCCAGCGGGGCCAGCGGGAGGCCGCGCGAGAATTCCTGACGGTACAGGATGCGGTTGCGGGCCACCTCGACCACCATGCTGTCCGATAGCGCATTCACCACGGATGAGCCAACCCCGTTCAACCCGCCCGACGTGGCATAGCTGTCGCCGGAAAACTTGCCGCCTGCGTGCAGGGTGCAAAGGATCACCTCGAGCGCGGATTTATCGGGGAATTTCGGGTGTGGATCGACGGGGATGCCGCGGCCATTGTCGCGGATGGTGACGGAATAATCATCATGCAGCTCGATCTCGATGCGGGTTGCGTGCCCCGCCACGGCTTCGTCCATCGAGTTGTCCAGAACCTCGGCCACCAGATGGTGCAGCGCGCGGGAATCGGTGCCGCCGATATACATCCCGGGGCGTTTGCGCACGGGTTCCAGCCCCTCAAGCACTTCGATCGAGGAGGCGTCATAGGTTTTCTCGGGGTCTCGGCCCGAAAGTAGGTCGTCTGCGGACATAAGGCTGCTCTTGTTGGTTTTGTTTCGGCTTATACTAATGCAGGTGGGGAAGGCGGGGCAATGGGGATGTGGCAGAGAACCGCTGGCGGGAAGGGTTTTATGCCTCCTGCGGGGATATATATGTGAAAAAGAAACGGTAGGTTGATTTGGAGGCTCTCAATGTTGCGGGTGGTTTTGTTTGTGTTTCTAAATGTGCAAGCGGCGGCGGCGTTTGAAAATACGATAGAGTGGAGTGATTGGGACTTGTCACGCGGGCTGTATTCTTTTGGTGACGAGTATATTTCCAATGATGGCAATTCTTTTTCGATGCCCTACCCGTCGGGAATGGTCGTGCCCGTTGATCCAGAATTGATGATACATCGTGCTGCCCAAAAGATTTATTATGGATGGAAAGGGAAAAGCTATTTCCCCCAAGGCGGGTTGGGCACCGGGGATAAGGATGGGCCGTATTCAGTCGCGCACTCAGTATCATATTCGCTGTCAGGGTTGGCAGAGCCTATAATTAAGGATGCCGTGTTAATGGGCGAGGATGCGATTGTGCGGCTGACACTAACATCTTCGTTCTACGGTCATTATGCCTTTCGTGCGGTGGCACGAGATGAAGCGAGAATTTTATCTATTACGGTGTCGTTTTCCCCTGACTGGGGGCCGATTGAGGTGCACAGTAAACAGCAAGTGTCGCTGACGGTTGATGAGTTTGAGCGCATTCAAGCACTGGCTAAGGCGGTCAGTGCTGAGGGGCCAGCCTCCAAAGATAGAGTTGTGTTTGACGGTGCCTATTGGATTTCCGAAATGGTTGACGCGCAAGGGTATTCGGTGAGTTTTTACCATTCGCCGGGATTTGGGCCGTGGCATGATTTGGCGAGGATGATGTTCGGATATGTGGATGAGGAGCATCGGGCGGGGTTACTGGAGTGGTTTACGCCAGTGCCACCAACTGCGCAGGAATTGCGTGCGCAAAAAGAGGAGATGCGGCGCATGTGGGAGACGGTATGCACGACCGACCGCGACGTATTTATGAAGTCTGAGTTTTGCGAAGATTAGGCCAGATACGGCCCCAGACTCGCCTTGAAGACCTCGATAAATTCCAGCGTGACCATCGAGATCGGGGTGTGGATGGGGTGTAGCAGGGTCAGGTTGTGGCTGATTTGGGGGCGGAAGGGTTTGATGACGAGCCCGTGCCCCTCATAGGCGCAGGCGTCCAGCTCGCTGACCACAGAAACGCCCGCCCCTTCGGCCACCAGCATGCAGGCGGCGTTGAACTGGCGCACTTCGATCAATGAGGGCAGGGCGACGCCGCGGGTTACGAACTGTTCTTCCAGCGCGCGGAAAAACTGGCTGTCGCGCCGTGTGTGGATCATCCGCTGGTTTGCCAGATCCTCGGGCCAAACCTCGGTCGCCGTGGACAGGGGGTGATCCGTTGGCAGGATACACACGGTGCGCATGTTCACCGGTTTGCTTTCGACGGCAGGATGGCCGGCAAACCCTTCGGTGATGCCGAAATCATATTGCTCGCCGATGATCCATTCCAGAATGCGTTCGGGGCGGTCTGGTTCAATCGTCACGGTGACGCCGGGGCGTGATTTCAGGAACTGCGCAACCACGCCGGGCAGGTGGCTGGTGGCGAACCCGGGCAGGCAGGCGATGCGCAGATGACCGGCTTTGCGCTCGGTCAAATCTTTGGTCAATTCCTCGATATGGGAAAGACTGTCGAGCAGCCTGTCAACCTCGCCCAGCAGATAACGTGATTCTTGTGTGGGAATCAGTCGCCCGTCACGCCGCTGGAACAGTTCGAACCCGACCTCAACAGCGAAATGGGACAAAAGCCGACTGACAGCGGGCTGCGAAACCCCCAGATTTTCTGCTGCACGGGTTATATTTCCGGATTGTGAAACCGCCCGAAAGGCCTCTAATTGTCTTAATCTAATAGCCAAAGCTGAACATTTCCCTTCAAGTTCTCTGCAAATATATAACATGATGTTATGACTTATGTTACAAATCTTTTAATTGAATTATGTTTCTGACCGTGGTTTGCTGACCATAGGAAAGGCTGGGGGGCTGCCGACAGCACCTCTTTGACCTTTGCTTTGTTCAACAAGGTTTTTGTGATCTGGGAGGTCCAATACTATGAAAAACAAACTATTAGGGTCCGTTGTAGCGGGTGTGGTTATGTCCTTTGCGGCATCAGCTATGGCGCAAACCGAAATTCAGTGGTGGCACGCTATGGGCGGTGCCAATGGCGAGCGGGTTGATAAAATCGCCGCCGATTTCAACGCAACGCAAACCGATTATAAAATCGTTCCCGTCAATAAAGGCAACTACACCGAAACTATGACAGCGGCGATTGCGGCGTTTCGCGCAGGCGAGCAGCCGACAATCGTGCAAGTGTTTGAAGTTGGCACAGCAACGATGATGGCCGCCGAAGGCGCGATCTACCCGGTTGAAAAACTGATGGCGGACGCTGGTGAAGCCTTTGATAAATCAGACTATCTGCCTGCGGTGATTTCATATTACCAAACGCCGGATGGCGAACTGCTGTCGATGCCTTTCAACTCCTCCACCCCAGTTTTGTGGTATAACAAAGACGCGCTGGATGCGGCGGGTGCCGAAGTTCCGACAACATGGGCAGGCATCAAAACTGCCTCGCAAAAGCTGGTTGATAACGGCATGAAATGCGGTTTCTCGTTCGGTTGGCAATCTTGGGTGATGGTCGAAAACTATTCGGCATGGCACAATCTGGAAATGGGCACCAAAGAGAACGGGTTCGCCGGATTTGACACCGAATTCACTATGGCCAACGAGGCGGTGATCAACCGTCTGGACGACATCGCGTCGATGTCCGAGGGCAATCTGTTCGTTTACGGTGGCCGTCGTGGTGACAGCCTGCCGCTGTTCACATCTGGCGAATGCGGCATGTGGATGAACTCCTCGGCATATTACGGTTCCATCAAAAAGCAGGCAGAATTTAACTTTGGCCAAACTATGCTGCCGTTGGACACAGATGTTGCGTCTGCGCCGCAAAACTCGATCATCGGTGGGGCTACGTTGTGGGTTCTGCAAGGCAAGTCGGAAGAGGAATACAAAGGGACTGCTAAGTTCTTGACCTATCTGTCCTCGCCCGAAGTGCAGGCATGGTGGCATCAGGAAACCGGCTATGTTCCGATCACAACTGCCGCTTACGAGCTGTCAAAAACCCAAGGGTTCTACGAAAGCAACCCGGGCACAGACACAGCGATTTTGCAGCTTAGCCTGAACACACCAACCCCCGCATCGCGCGGTATCCGGTTTGGTAACTTTGTCCAGGTGCGTGACGTGATTAATGAGGAGCTGGAAGCGCTGTGGGCTGGCGATAAAACCGCCACCGAGGCAATGGCAGCGGCGACGGAGCGTGGCAACGCCCTGCTGCGCAAGTTCGAGCGCACAGTTAAGTAAGCCAAAGCTGAAAAAACACATCATGTCGCCCCAGATGTTAGGGGCGGCATGAACCGTTAGATTTCCGGAGAGATTTCGTTGCTTAAACGCGTCCATTTCCCATCCTCGGTGTTGCCATATCTGTTGGTCGCGCCGCAGATCATCGTCACGCTGGTGTTTTTCATCTGGCCTGCAAGTCGGGCGTTATATCAGTCGTTGCTGATCGAGGATGCTTTTGGGCTGAGCACTGAATTCGTCTGGTTTGAAAACTTCGAGGTTCTGTTTTCCGATAGCCAGTATTTAGACGTCTTTATCCGCACAGGGTTCTTTTCAATCGCGGTGGCCTTCCTGTCGATGTCAATTGCGTTAGTTCTGGCCGGATTTGCCGACCGCGTTATTCGCGGCGCAATGATTTACCGTACCTTGCTGATTTGGCCTTATGCCGTGGCCCCCGTGCTCGCGGGCGCGTTATGGGTGTTTATGTTCAACCCGACGCTCGGCATTATTTCCTATGCGCTGGAATTTGTCGGGGTGAACTGGAACCACTATCTGAACGGCAATCAGGCGATGGGGCTGGTGATTATGGCCGCGGCGTGGAAACAGGTCGCCTATAACTTCCTGTTCTATCTGGCCGCCATGCAGTCGATCCCCAAATCAGTGGTCGAGGCCGCAGCGATTGACGGGGCGGGGCCGTTGAAACGGTTCTGGACCATCGTGTTCCCGCTGATTTCACCCACCACGTTTTTCCTGATCGTGATAAATGCGGTCTACGCCTTCTTTGATACGTTCGGCATCATTCACGCTGTCACGCAAGGTGGGCCGGCGGGGTCGACCAATATTCTGGTTTACAAGGTTTATAACGACGGGTTTGTCGGGCTGGATCTGGGCGGATCAGCCGCGCAATCGGTTATCCTGATGGTCCTCGTCATCGCAATGACGGTGGTTCAGTTCCGCTACGTCGAACGCAAGGTGGAATATTAAATGATAGAAAACCGCCCCATCCTGACGTTCCTGACCCATTTGATCCTGTTGCTGGGGATCGTGATGATCGCATTCCCGATCTGGATCACCTTTGTGGCATCGACCCACGATGAAATACGCATGACCCAAGTTCCGCTGCCGCTGCTGCCCGGCGATCAGTTCTTTGTAAATATGAAAGAAGTGCTGTTTGGTGACGGGATGGCGGGATATGATAGCGTGCCGGTCTGGCGAATGTTGCTGAACAGTCTGATCATGGCCTTGTCCATCGCGTTTGGCAAAATCGCTATTTCGCTGATTTCGGCCTTTGCCATCGTGTATTTCAAATTCCCGTTCCGCATGGCGTTTTTCTGGATGATTTTTATCACCCTGATGTTGCCGGTCGAAGTGCGGATTTTGCCCACTTACGAAGTGGTGGCGTCGCTGGGTATGCTGAATTCCTATGCGGGCCTCTCAATCCCCTTGATAGCGTCAGCCACAGCGACGTTTATGTTCCGACAGGTGTTCCTGACCATTCCCGATGAAATGCTGGAATCTGCCCGCATTGACGGGGCAGGGCCAATGCGGTTTTTCTGGGATATCCTGCTGCCGCTGTCGCGCACCAATATCGCGGCGCTGTTTGTAATCCTGTTTATTTACGGCTGGAACCAATACCTGTGGCCGCTGCTGATCACCACCGATACCAGTATGACCACGATTGTAATGAGCATCAAACAGATGTTGGAATCAGCCGAACAAAGCCCGCAGTGGAACATCATTATGATGACGGCCCTGCTGGCCATGCTGCCGCCTATTCTGGTGGTGGTGTTTATGCAAAAGCTCTTTGTGCAAGGGCTGACGGAAACCGACAAGTAGGACATTTAAGATGGCAAAGATTAAACTGGATAACCTGCTAAAGTCCTACGGCGATGTCGAGGTTCTGCACGGGGTGAATGGCGAGATTAATGACGGCGAGTTCGTGGTGATCGTTGGCCCGTCGGGCTGTGGGAAATCCACGCTGCTGCGGATGATTGCCGGACTGGAAACCGTGACAGCGGGTGAGGTTTATATCGGCGACAAGATGGTGAATACGCTGGAGCCTGCCGACCGCGATATCGCAATGGTGTTCCAGAATTACGCGCTATATCCGCATATGACGGTCTATGACAACATGGCCTATGGTCTGAAAATCCGTGGCATCGCCAAAGATGAAATCCTGCGCCGCGTGAACGAGGCCGCCGATATTCTGGAAATCCGCGACTATCTGAATCGCAAGCCCCGTGCGCTGTCGGGTGGCCAACGTCAGCGGGTGGCAATGGGCCGCGCGATTGTGCGTGAACCCTCGGTGTTTTTGTTTGACGAACCGCTGTCCAATCTGGACGCGAAATTACGGGTGCAGATGCGTCTGGAAATCCGCAAATTGCAAAAACGGCTGGGGGTGACGTCAATTTTTGTGACCCACGATCAGGTCGAAGCGATGACGCTGGGGGATCGTTTGATGGTTCTGAACGGCGGCTATGTGGAGCAGTTCGGCACCCCGATTGAGCTGTATGAACGCCCCGCCTCGATCTTTGTTGCCGGATTCATCGGTAGCCCTGCGATGAATTTTCTGCCGGTAAAGGCACAGTCAAATGACACGTTAATGCTTGGGGATGGCACAACGATTATGGGGGGTGCAGGCGGGGGTGACATGACAATGGGTGTGCGCCCCGAACATCTGGTTGCCGATGATGCGGGGCCGATCAAGGTCAAGGTCATGATGCAAGAACAACTGGGCGCGAATACGTTGATCCACGGGGTATTGGACGGCACTGACAGCGAAATGGTGGTCAGCCTGCCGGGCACGCAAACCGTTGCTGAAGGGGCCGTGGTGCGGTTTAGTGCCCCGCCCAAGGCGCTGCATTTCTTTGATCAAAACAGCGGGCAGCGGATCGGCTGATGTCGGGGGCAGATCGCCTGTCGGCGCTGCGAGCGCAATCCGGTGTGATCCGGCTGCATGGCCATCGCGGTGCGCGCGGGGTGATGCCGGAAAACACCATGGCCGGATTTCGCTATGCGCTGGAATGCGCTGTAAATGCTGTGGAATTCGACGTGCAATCTGCCAGCAATGGCGTGCCTGTGGTCACGCATAACCCGCACCTGATGCCGGACATGACGCGCGATGCGGCGGGGCAATGGCTGGATGCGAAAACGCCGCCGGTCAACAGCATGTCACTGGCGCAGATACAGTCCTATGACATGGGCGGCTTGCAAGAAGGCACAGCCTATGCCGCGCTCTACCCTGATCAGGCGTTTCTGTCGGGGCAGCGGGTTCCGACGCTGGCGCAGCTGGCCGAATTAATGGTGCGGCCTGAACACGCAGATGTCTGGCTGAACCTCGAGATTAAGTCTAACCCGTTGCACCCTGAATATTCCCCGCCGATCCCAGCACTGGTTATGAGCGTGCTGCAGGTGGTGCAGGCGCATGACCTGATGGGGCGGTGCATCATCCAGAGCTTTGACTGGCGCATATTGCGCGAGGTTGCTCTGCAGGCACCGGACAGCGTGCGCTCGTATCTTAGTGATCTGCCCGCCACCACAACACCGGCGGATGAAAATGTCTATGACGGATCACCGTGGATGGATGGCTATGTGCTGGCCGATTTTAACGGCAGCCTGCCGCGTCTGGTTGCGGCGGCGGGTGGGCAGGTCTGGAGCCCGTATTTTGCCGACCTGAACAAGGCGGATCTGGCTGAGGCGCGCGCATTGGGGTTGATCGTCAATGTATGGACCGTGAACACCACACAGGATATGGATGCAATGATAGCGCTGGGGGTGGACGGGATTATCACCGACTATCCAGCGCGCGCACAGCGCCGTTTGCTGGCCCACGGGATGCATTGGCGCGACAGATAGGATGTGAATGAAATGGATGCCGCCGCCGCCTTTGCCCGTTATGAAACGCTGCGTCCGCGTCTGCCATCCGCTAAATTTCCTGACATAACGGCGCAGATCAACAGCCTGCTGGATATCGCAGATCAGGCCGATGTTTTCGTGTTTGACGCCTACGGTGTGCTGAACGTGGGCGAGGGGCCGATTGTGGGGGCGGCGGCGCGGATTAAACAGCTGCGAGACCTCGGCAAACAGGTGTTTGTCCTGAGCAATTCGGCATCCTACACCCGCGTTGCCATGCAGACGCGGTTTGCGGGGCTTGGGTTCGCGTTTGAACCGGACGAGATCATATCCAGTCGGGATGCAGCGCTGGATCATGCGGCGAATTATTCGCAGATCAAGCTGTGGGGAGTGATTGCACCCGTACACCACAAACCATCGGATTTGCCGTTTGACAGCATCACGCTGGGCGATGACGTGGATGATTACCGCGCGGTGGACGGGTTTTTGTTTCTGGGGGCGGCGCAGTGGACCAATGGGCGGCAAAACCTGTTGGGCCAGGCGCTGCTGGACACACCGCGCCCGATGATCATCGCCAACCCCGATTTGGTGGCGCCGCGCGAATATGGCCTTAGCCTTGATCCCGGGTATTACGGTCATGCCTTGGCGGATGCGACAGGGCGGATGCCGGTGTTTTTGGGCAAACCCTTTGCGCCGGTGTTTCAACGTATCGAGGCGGCCTTGCCAGCCGCACAGGATTACGCCCGTCTTGTGATGGTCGGGGATACATTGCACACAGATATTCTGGGGGCATCTGCACGGGGGTGGCGAACCGTATTGGTGACGGATCACGGGTTGTTTGCAGGTAAGGATGTGACGCCGTTTATCAAAGCATCCGGTATCTGCCCCGATTGGCGACTGGGTTCTATCTGAACCGTTTTAACGGGCGATACGCGGGTGCTTCAGGGCGCGGCGAAACACTTGTGTCAGGGCGGGATCCGACTGAATACGGGTGTCGGTGGCATCTTTCGGATCATCGCCGTTGGGCCATGTTTCGTTCCACCAGCTGAATCCGATCAGTTGGGGGTAATTCCCTGACAGGATTAGTTTCAAAGCCTTATCAGCCCATGGTGCGGCGGGTTCACGCGGGTTGTGCACATCGGTGCCGAATTCGGCGATGATCACGGGTTTTGTCGGGGCCATCCGGTGTAGCCGTTTCATGGTGTTGTCGATTTGGGCAAAGGCGGTAGGCTCCCATTCATCCGGCCCTTGCATCGAGTAGAGCGAAATACCGAGCCAATCGATGTAATCATCCCCGGGATAGTATTTTTCCATCCGGTTCCACGGCTTTGGCGGCCCATCGGCCCAATTGACGTGGAACACCCAGATGATGTTGCTGGCCCCGTTGGTGCGGGTAATATCGATGATGTGCCGATATGCGGTAGCAAAACGTTCAGCGCCTTTGTTGCGGCCATTCCAGCGGGCGTTCCACTGGAACCATTTGCCATTCATTTCGGTGCCCCATTCGGCAAGGATCGGGGTTTTGAAGGCAGCGGCCTGTTGTGCCCATTTGGCCAGATCGGCGTCGAATTTGCCACTGGCGATGGCGCGGGTGGTGAACAGCGGGTCGCGGTGGTCCTGTTCGGGGTCAGAGCGCAGCATCAGGCGCACAAAGGGGGTGGAGCCTTTGGCACGAATCCATTTGGCGGTGGCGGTGGGGAAGGCGCGCGAGTGATACCAGTTGTTGGAGAAATAGACCCATGCGGGTTTTACACCCACGGTGCGGATATAGGCATCCAGATCAGAGGGGCGGATATCGTCCTCTTCGCCGCTGCGTCCACCAGTGTAGACACCATGCAGCAGTTTTCCGGCAGGCGGGGTAAGGGCGCGCAGGGCGCGGTCATGCGGCGTGGCTTCTGCGTGACTCGACAGGGGCAGCAGCATTGCAACGATCAAAGCAAGAAAAAGGCGCATAGGGTTCTCCGTGTTACCTAACAAGAGTTGTTCTACGCCGGATTATTCCCGCCTGCCTGCGAATTTCTCCTGCCATTCCTCGCGCTGCTCGTCACTGATTTTGGCAAACAGCACCTCGGGCACGGTGAATGTGTGACCGGCTGGCAGGGTTTGCAAGGCGGCGGCCACATCGTCGGGCCAGCTGTCGTCATCTGTGTTCATTGCGGCCAGCAGGCTGGCGGCGGCATCGGGGATGAAGGGGGCGGACAGCACCGCATATAGCCGGATCAGGTTCAGTGACAGACGGATCGAGGCGGCGGCGGCATCGGGGTCGGTTTTGAACAGCGACCAAGGTGCTGCATTTTGCAGATACTCGTTGCCCGCAACCCAGATGGCGCGTAATTCAGACGCCGATTTGCGCACGTCCATGGCATCCATGTGTGTGTTGTAGGCGGCAACCCGATCCGTCAGCGTGGCGATCAGGGCATTTTCGGCATCGCCATATTCACCGCCTTCCGGCACCACCTCGCCGAATTTGGAACGGCAGAATTTGGTGACCCGCGAGGCGAAATTGCCGAGCACATCCGCCAAGTCTTTGTTGACGCTTGCCTGAAAGTTCTCCCATGTGAATTCGGCATCCGAATTTTCTGGTGCGTGGGACAAAAGCCACCAGCGCCAGTAGTCTGATGGCAGGATCGACAGCGCCTGATCCATGAACACGCCGCGCCCGCGCGAGGTGGAAAACTGGCCGCCATCATAGTTCAGATAATTAAAGGATTTGATGTAATCGACCAGCTTCCACGGCTCACTGGACCCCATGATTGTGGCGGGGAAGGACAGGGTGTGGAACGGCACGTTATCTTTGCCCATGAACTGCACATAACGCACATCATCAGCCCCTTTATCTGTGCGCCACCAGCGCTGCCATGCAGCATCGTCCAGCCCGTTTGCTTGCGCCCATTCAGCCGTCGCGCCGATGTATTCGATCGGCGCGTCGAACCAGACGTAAAAAACTTTGCCCTGCATATGCGGCACCGGCACACCCCAGTCCAGATCGCGGGTGATGCCACGGTCGCGCAGCCCGTCCCCGTCATGCAGCCATTTCTTGGCGATAGATGTGGTCAGGATTGGCCAGTCGGTTTTACTGGAAATCCATTTATCCAGTTCCCCACGCAGTTTGGATTGGCGCAGGAACAGGTGCTTGGTTTCGCGCACCTCAAGGTCTTTGGACCCTGAAATGGTGGAATATGGATCAATCAGGTCAGTGGGCGACAGCGGTTTGGTGCAATTATCACATTGATCACCACGCGCGCCGACGTAATCGCAGTTGGGGCAGGTGCCCTCGATATAGCGATCCGGCAAAAATCGTTTATCAGTGATGGAATAAACCTGTTTGTCACTGACTTCTTCGATCAGCCCGTTTTCGGCCAGTTTGGCGGCGAAATGCTGGGTCAGCTCGCGGTTTTGCGGGCTGGAAGAGCGGCCAAAATAGTCAAACGACAGGCGGAAATCGGCGGCAATTTTGGCTTGCACATCATGCAGTTCGGCGCAGTAGTCTGCCACGGGGATGTCGGCTTTGGCGGCGGCCAATTCGGCCGGGGTGCCATGCTCGTCGGTGGCGCAAATGAACATCACCTCGTGGCCGCGCCCGCGATTGTAACGCGCGAACAGATCAGCGGGCAACTGACTGCCGATCAGATTGCCCAGATGCTTGATCCCGTTGATATACGGAAGGGCCGAGGTGATGAGGATACGTGCCATTTCAGATGCCTTTGATTGTGTTGTCCCCCTTTAACGGATGGTGCTGCCAAGGGCTAGGGCGTTTACCTGCACGACATCACATGCTAGAGAGTGAATATGAATGTATCCTATGACCTTGAACGCTTTGTTGCGGCGCAATCCCCCTGTATCGACGCGGTTCTTGAGGAATTGGGCAGTGGCCAGATACGTGGCGACTGGGTCAGTTGTATTTTTCCACAGCTTGAGGGGCTTGAGTTTTCGGAAAGCTCTGAATTCTACGCCCTGCATGACAGGGATGAAGCGGCAGCCTATTTGGCGCATCCCGTATTAGGCCCGCGCTTGATCCAATGCACAAAACTGGCGATCCAGCAGGCGGTTGGTGGCACGCGCACGTTATTTGATCATCAAGATGGTCAGGCGTTCCATGCCGCAATAACGTTATTTTCAAGGGTTAAAGGCGCAAGTGCGGTTTTTGAATCCGCATTGTTCGCGTTTTACGGCGGCACCGCAGACCCGCGCACCCTAAAGGCGTTGCGCCTTGCGTTTGTCGCCACACTTGAAGACTAGCGTTTGCGCTTGTCGCGTTGGCGGCGCAACATCCGGCCAATCATAAACGACGTGCGCGGCGCATAGACGTAGGGCGTGCGTTTTTCCACCGTGGGGCGGACCAGCATCCGGCTGAGGCCAAAGACCACCAACACCAGATGCCCAAAAGCCAGAAACGCAAACAGGGCGGGTGGGCCATATGTCTGGATCATAGATGATGCGATCAACGGGCTGGCGATGGCACCAATGGCGAAAAAGAACATCAGGGCAGCGGACAGCTCGATGCGCTCCTCGGAGGTGGCGAAATCATGGGCATGGGCGGCAGCGACCGAAAAGATCGGGAAGGTGGTAAAACCAAAGAAAACCGCGCCCAGCATCACCATCGTTGTGCCCCCGTCCGAGGCCAGAACCGCTGCGCCACAGCTAAACACTGCAGCAATCGACAGGCCGATCAGCACCCAGCGCCGGTCATATTTATCGGCGAGCCAGCCTGCAGGATATTGCGCCAACGCGCCGCCCAACACATAGGCCGCCAGAAACAGGGCGATCTGGTTCAGTTGTAGGCCAACCTCTTGGCCATAGATCGGGCCGACCATTCGAAAGGCGGCACTGGTCAGGCCCGCAACCATCACACCGGCGGCGGCCAGCGGGGATTGCCTGATCGCCAGCATCGGACGCAGGCGCGGGGCGGCGGGTGTTTCAGGCGGGCTGGCCTTGGTCAGGGTCAGCGGCAGGATTGATGCGCAACACAGCAACGCCAGAAGGTTGTAGGACACATAGCTGGCGGGCTCCAACACACCAATCATCAGCTGCGCGGCCATGGACCCGCCCATATCGACAATGCGGTAACCGCCCATCGCGCGGCCACGGGTTTCATTGGTGACTTTGGCCTGTAGCCAGCTTTCGATCACGGTGAAACAGCCCGCGATGCACAGACCGGTGGCGATGCGCATGATTGCCCATGCGATGGGGTCGATGATGATCATGTGGGCCAACAGGCCGATCGCACCCGTTGCTGTAAAGGCGGCAAAAGCGCGGGAATGGCCGACGCTGCCCATCAGGCGGGGCGCCCACCAGCAACCGATCAAAAAGCCAAAGAAATGTGCTGATCCAAGAAAGCCGACCTGCGCTGTGGTAAAGCCGATGTTCAACCCCGAGATCGCATCAAGCGGGGCCACGCCGCCCGAAGACAGCTGCAACAGGATGACAGACAGAAACAGGGCGGCAAAGGAAATCAGTAGGCGCATGAAATAGGGTTCGCGTGGTTGGGTGGAAAAATTATGGTGTGAATCATTTTCGGGGTCTATCCATTTATCGACGTGGCGGGGTCGTTTTTGATCTTAGTTAACCGGACGAATGCGTGCCAGTATCCGCAGATCTATCCTGTCGCCAACCAGATCTGGATAGCCCGTTGCGCCAAAGGCGCTGCGGGATATGGAGCCGGTCAACAGGATGCTAAGGCGCGAAAGATCGGCAGGGGCGCTGCCTTTCTGCCGGTAAAACCCTGCCATCAGCGTCAAAGGTCTGGTGACGCCGCGGACGGTCACCCTGCCATCGATTTTGGCCCCGTTGCCGGACCGTGATACCCGTGTGCTGACAAAGCGGATTTGCGGATGGCTGGCAACATGCAGAACGGTTTTACCACGCAGGGCTTCGGTGGCGAAAATGAAACCGGCGCGGGCTTTTCTGACATTCAGCACGACCTGAACTGTTGATTTTTCCAATGCGGCAAAGTCGATTGTCAGGTCTGCACTGGTAACGGGCATGGTGCCTTTTGTCGGGTTGCCGCTGAACTGATAGGTGAACCCGACCGATGATTTATCAGCCTCAAGCGCATAGTGAAACGGCGCGGCACCGGCCGCCGTGATTGTCAGCATAAACAGAATAAGGCCAAAGGTTTTTTGGAGCATGGGACCAGCATAGCCTGCTCCGCATCACAGTAAAGTAAAAACCGGAATATCAGAAATACCTTCTCGCCAAATGCGCATTGCCTGATAAGCTACTTTGATAAACAGGAGGAAAAACCATGAAGATATTTATCACAACATTACTGCTATCCCTTTCTTTTATTGGCGGAGCGGCTGCCGAGGGCGTGAAGCATTTCGTCGCCATCCATGTTGACCAGAACGATCCAAAAGTAATGAACATGGCCCTTAACAATGCCGTGAACGTCACGAAATACTATGAATCCATAGGCGATACTGTTGAAGTTGAGCTGGTTGCCTATGGCCCTGGCCTGAATATGTTTGTCGAGGGCAAAAGCCCTGTGGCGGATCGAATCTCGGTTTTGTCACTGGAATTGGACAACCTGTCGTTTTCCGCCTGTGGCAACACTCTGCGTAAGATGAACGCCAAAGCCGGCCATGAAGTGCCGCTAATGTCCGAAGCCACGGTGGTGCCATCCGGTGTGGTCCGGTTGATCGAATTGCAGGAAAACGGATTTGCCTATGTGCGCCCGTAAGGGATTGCCAATCGTGTAAAACTGGTTACCTCTGATCGCTGAATATAAAACAGGGATCAGAACATGCGTATGAAAGAATTGGGCCGCACTGGCCTGAAAGTAAGCGAGCTGTGTCTCGGGTCGATGACTTGGGGCACGCAAAATTCACTGGGCGAGGGGCATGCGCAAATTGACATGGCGCTGGACCACGGGGTGAACTTTGTCGATACCGCCGAAATGTATCCGGTCAATCCGGTGGCGGCTGAAAATGTCGGCAAGACCGAGGCGATCATTGGCGAATGGTTTGCCCGCACCGGACGGCGCAAGGACGTGGTGCTGGCCACCAAAATGTCGGGCAAAAACGGTGGCTTTGTGCGGGATGGTCAGGGGATCACGGGCGCAACGATCACCGAAGGCGTTGAAGGGTCGCTAAAGCGGCTGCAAACGGATTATATCGATTTGTATCAGCTACATTGGCCCAATCGCGGTTCCTACATGTTTCGCCAGAATTGGGAGTTTGACCCGTCCGGTCAGGATCGTGCTGAAACAGTTGCGAATATGCACGAGGTTCTGGAGGCATTGGCCAAAATGGTTAAGGCTGGCAAAATCCGCCACGTCGGTCTGTCGAACGAAAGTGCATGGGGCACAGCGATGTGGTTGCGTCTTAGTGACGAGGGTGCGGGGCCACGGATGATGTCGATCCAGAATGAATATTCGCTGTTGTGCCGGATGTTTGACACTGACCTGTCGGAATTATCGGTGAACGAGGACGTCGGCCTGCTGGCATTTTCGCCGCTTGCGACAGGGCTGTTGACCGGCAAATACAAACGCGATGTGACGCCGGAAGGATCACGCCGTGCGATCAACGGCAGTCTTGGTGGGCGGGTTACCGACCGCGTGTGGGGTGCTGTGGCGGCCTATGAGGACATTGCCGCGCGGCACGGATTGAACATCGCGCAAATGGCGCTGGCGTGGTGCCGCACACGTCCGTTTATGACCTCGGCGATTTTCGGGGCAACGAATATGGACCAGTTGCAGGTGGCGCTGGGTGCGGTTGATGTGGAGTTGCCGGACGAGGTTCTGGCCGAGATTAATACGGCGCACCAAGCACATCCAATGCCCTATTGATCGGGGTCCCCAAAAGGTATTCACTGGGTTCGCGCGGACATTCCAAAAAGGAATGAGGTTGTTATGAAAAGTCTGATTTTACTCTGCGGTCTGCTGGTCCTGTCCGGCTGTCAGGAAGACCCCGCAATGGGGGGCAAAACCCACGCCCAGATCCGTGCCGAGGAAAAACAATGCGAGATTGATGGCGGTCGGTATGTGCCGGCCGGAATATTTGGCAAGGCCTGTATATTTAGCACCAATGACGCCGGAAAATCCTGCAAAACGGGCAAGGATTGCGAAGGGGTTTGTTTCGGCGACACCCTTACCTGTTCCGCGGCCTCTCCGATCTTCGGGTGTTTCAGCATGGTCGAGGACAACGGCGAGGTGGTCGAGATTTGCATCGACTGAGCCTGAGCATGATCCTGTTCGCTGCGGCCTGCACCGTGCCTGTGGCCGCCTCGTTTCGCAACACCTCTGTGCCGATCACGTCGGTTGCGCTGTTTGATCCGGCGCAGCTTGCAGGGCATTGGGAAATGATCGCCTCATATGGCAGTGAAAATTGCGCATTCGACATGGTTGCAGACAGTGCGGGCATGTTCGATCTGGCGGAACGTGCCTGTTCGGGGACGGTGACGCATAGTGTCGCGATGGTCACCGGTCCGGGGCGGTTTACGCCCAAAGGCGGGGCGAACAAGGCGGTCGAACATTGGGTGATGTGGGTTGATCAAACCTATCGCACTGCCGTTATCGGCACGCCTGATGGCGAATTCGGCATGATCCTGAACCGCGGGCAGGATATACCTGCTGACAGGATGGCCGCGGCCCGCGAGATACTAGACTGGAACGGGTATGATTTATCGCGGCTGGAAATCCGGCCAAAGGGGGGATTATGAAACGCTATATTTTAGCAATGGCACTACTGGCGACACCGGCATTGGCGCAAACGCCAGCATGGACAGGGATCTGGACTTCGAACCCTGATTGGTGCCAATATGCAGACATGATCGGCGGCCATGATCCCACCCCGATCCGCATCACCCAGACCGAAGTTGCGGGGCTGGAGAACAGCTGTTCAATCACCGGTGTGCGCGGCAATGAACAAATGCAGTATTGGGAGTTGGCCCTGTCGTGTTCCGGTGAGGGCGAGCAATACGAGGATACAGCCCTGCTGATGCTGGATGGGGAAGATACTCTGTGGCGTTGGTATGGTGGTGGTGATCCGGCCAAATACACCCGCTGCGGGGGCTAGGATGGCGCAAGTTGCAGCGATTATCGGCGGCGGGGTCATCGGCGGAGGTTGGGCCGCGCGGTTCCTGTTGATGGGTTGGGAGGTTCGGGTGTTTGACCCCGATCCGCAAGCGCAGCGCAAAATCGGCGAGGTGCTGGACAATGCGCGGCGCTCGCTGCCGGGCTTGTCGGATGTAATGTTGCCGGACGAGGGGCGGCTGGTGTTTTGCGACACCATTTCACAGGCCGTCGAGGGCGCTGTGTGGATTCAAGAGAGTATCCCCGAGCGGCTTGATCTGAAGCGCAAAACCTATCAGAAAATCCAAGAACATTGCGCGACGGATGCGGTGATCGGGTCTTCCACATCGGGGTTCAAACCGTCAGAATTGCAGGGCTGTGCCACCCGCCCTGAACAGATCATGGTGACGCATCCGTTTAATCCTGTTTATTTATTACCCCTGATTGAGTTGGTGCCAACGGATAAGAACGCGCCGGAACTGGTTGATAAGGCCAAAGAAACCCTGACAGGCATTGGCATGTATCCGCTGCATGTGCGGGCCGAAATTGATGCTCACATCGCGGATCGATTCCTTGAGGCCGTTTGGCGCGAGGCGCTGTGGCTGATCCAGGACGGTATCGCCACCACCGAGGAAATTGATAACGCCATCCGTTACGGGTTTGGGTTACGCTGGGCGCAGATGGGGCTGTTTGAAACCTACCGTATTGCCGGTGGCGAGGCGGGGGTGAAACATTTCATCGAGCAGTTCGGGCCGTGCCTGTCATGGCCGTGGACCAAGCTGATGGATGTGCCCGAATTGACGGACGAGTTGATTGACCAGATCGCGGACCAGTCCGACGCGCAATCAGGGATGCACACGATTCGCGAGCTGGAACGCATCCGCGACAACAATCTGGTCACCATCCTGCGAGGGCTAAAGGCGCAGGATTACGGCGCGGGGGCGTTGCTGAATGCGCAAGACGCCCGCCAGCCGGTGGCGGAAATTGACATCACGGTGCCAATCCAGACCGTCGCCCGCGCCGTGCCGCTGGACTGGACCGACTATAACGGCCACATGAACGAGGCCCGCTATTTGCAGGCGTTTGGCGACGCAACGGACCGGTTTATGGAGATCGTCGGCTGTGACGCGGACTATATCGCGTCCGGCGGCAGCTATTTCACCGCCGAAACCCACATCTGCCATCTGGACGAGGTGCGTGCAGGGGCGCGCATCAGGGTGGAAACCCAATGCCTGCTGGGTGCGGGCAAAAAGATGCATCTGTTCCATAGAATGTGGGAGGGCGACCGCCTGCTGGCCACGGGG
>NZ_JBSMEZ010000162.1:0-22051 GCF_056498605.1 Profundibacter sp. | reverse complement strand
GCGCATCTCTACCTCTAGGCGCTCGCCTGTCGGCAGTTCGACCACCCAATGCTCGCCGGTAAACCCGCGCATTACATAGGTGAATTTCTCGGTGCTTTTACAGCTCAAATGCCGTGCGCATTCTTGTGTGAATGTGCAGGTAATCGTCTTTTCTTCGCCCGCCCATGCAAGGGACGGCAGCAACAAAAGAATAGTGAATAATCGCAACGCCCCTATCCTCCCAGAAAACTGCGGCGGACTTCGGGGTCGGCCAACAGCACCTGCCCCGTGTCGGTAAACCGGTTGCGGCCCTGCACCAGAACATAGCCCTTGTCGGCGATTTCCAATGCTTGGCGGGCGTTTTGCTCGACCATCAGGATGGAAATACCGCTGCGGGCGACCTCGATGATCCGGTCGAACAGCTCGTCCATCACAATCGGCGAAACGCCGGCCGTAGGTTCGTCCAGCATCAGCACCTGTGGCTGGGTCATCAGCGCACGGCCAAAGGCGACCTGCTGGCGTTGCCCGCCCGATAATTCGCCCGCTGCTTGCAGCCGCTTGTCCCGCAGGATCGGGAACAGCTCATAGACCTGCTCCATCGTTTCCGAAATATCATCGCGGCGCAGGAACGCGCCCATTTCCAGATTTTCCTCGACACTAAGCGAGGTGAATACGTTGCTGGTTTGCGGCACAAACGCCATGCCCTTGGCCACACGCGCTTGCGGCGACAGCGCGGTAATATCCTCGCCGCCCAGCAGCACACGGCCGGAATTCACATTCAGCATGCCAAACACGGCCTTCATCGCGGTGGATTTACCCGCCCCGTTCGGCCCAACGATCACCGCGATTTCGCCCTTGTCCACCGCGATGGTGCACTCGTGCAAAATGTCCGGCCCCTTGCCATACCCGCCGGTTATGGCTTCGCCAATCAGGAAAGGCTCACTCATACCCTGCCCTCCGCTTTGACTTTGTTCTTCAATCCGGTGCCCAGATACGCCTCGATCACATGCTCGTTCGCCTTGATCTCGTCCAATGTGCCCTCGGCCAGCACTTTACCCTCGGCCATACAGATCACCGGATCACAAATCCGCCCGATAAACTCCATGTCGTGCTCGATCACCACAAAGGTATAGCCGCGCTCCTGGTTCAGACGCACAATCGCATCGCCAATGGTGCGCAGCAGGGTGCGGTTCACCCCTGCCCCGACCTCGTCCAGAAATACGATTTTGGCGTCCACCATCATGGTGCGCCCCAGTTCCAACAGCTTTTTCTGCCCGCCAGACAGGTTACCGGCGCGCTCGTCTTTCAAATGATCAATGGTCAGAAATTCCAGAACCTCGTCTGCCTTTTTCAGCAGCGCGGTTTCCTCGGTTGCAATCCGCCCACGGCCAAACCACGCATTCCACAGGGTTTCGCCCGATTGCGTGCCGGGCACCATCATCAGGTTCTCGCGCACCGTCATCGAGGCAAACTCATGTGCAATCTGGAAGGTGCGCAGCAGTCCTTTGTGAAACAACTCATGCGGTGGCAGACCGGTAATATCCTCGCCCTGCATCGTTACGCGTCCGCCAGAAGGTTTAAGAACACCCGCTATCACATTGAAAAGGGTGGTTTTACCAGCGCCGTTCGGTCCAATAAGCCCTGTGATCGACTTTTCGGCGATCTTCAGCGTGGCACCGTCAACAGCCTTGAAGCCCCCGAATTGTTTCGAGATGTCATCAACGACGATCATATAGTTCATCCCCTGCACAGGTCTTATGACCTTCGTGTCTTCTATGAAAACAGCCCGAGAGCGCCCCGGGCTGTTCAATGTCATTAGACGGATCGGACTAGCGGTATTTCGCTGTCTCGACTTTGCCGTCTTTGATAACGATCTGACGGTAGTTGCCAGCAGATTCGCCTGGCCCGATCAGTTCAACCGCTGTGGCACCCACATAGTCGATGTCGCCACCGTCTTTGAGGATTTGCAGCGCTTTAGCCAGTTCGCCAGGGAAAATTTGCTCGCCTGGGGCGTTGGCAACGTCCATCACTTTACCTTTGAAATCACCCGAATCAGTGGACCCTGCAGCCTGCATTGCCAGCATGATCAGCGCAGCTGCGTCATAGCTTTCTGGCGAGAATGGCGAAGTGGCTTCAAATGCGCCATTAACCATTGCCTCGTATTTGGCAGCGCCTGGGCTGTCTGTGCCAGGGTGTTGACCAGTGGAGCCGTCAATTTCGGACCCAAAGGTTTCTGTCAGTGCCGAGCCGATCATCCCGTCAGGGAAGTGGAACGTGTCAAACGCACCTGAATCAAGGGCTGCGCGCACGATACCCGCACCACCTTGATCAATATAACCAGCCACAACCAGACGATCACCACCGGCAGCCGCCAATGCGCCTACCTCGGCGGAATAGTCAGCCTTGCCATCTTCATGGGCGGCTGAAATGGTTACCGTGCCGCCAGCCGCTTCATAAGCGCTCTGGAATGCGTCGGCCAAACCTTTGCCGTAGTCATTGTTGGTGTATGTCAGAGCGACCGTTTTGATGCCCTCTTCGATCAGGATTTCGGTCATCACCACGCCTTGACGTGCGTCAGACGGTGCTGTGCGGAAGAACAAACCGTTATCTTCAGCTGTCGACAGACCCGGCGATGTGGCAGATGGTGAAATCATCACGATGCCGTTGGCCAAGGCCACGTTCGACAGGATCGCACCGGTTACGCCGGAACAGTCTGCGCCCATGATGGCCTTGATGCCATCGGATGTGATCAGACGCTCGGCAGCAGCCGTTGCAGCAGCCGCATCAATACAGGTGGAATCGGCGCGCACGGATGTCACGGTCATGCCGTCCAGCAGCATGCCGGAATCACTGACTTCTTTCATCGCCAGTTCGGCCCCCGCCGCCATATGCGGTGTTAGCGATTCAATTGGGCCGGTAAAGCCCAGAATTACGCCAATTTTGACTTCTTCCGCAAATGCAGATCCCGCCATAAGCGCCATTGCAGCGCTCGCCAGTAGTAGCTTTTTCATATTGTATCTCCCTGAATGAAAAGCAGTTCATAGGGCAGACTAATGTGGTCGAACAAAAAAGAAAAGCCTTAGACACAAAGCCGCCAGAATATAGCATATCCAAAAAGTGGTGCCGCCTTGGCAGCCCCAATGTTATAGTTCGCATCAGGTCACCAGAAGGAGAATTACCGATGCGCGTGCTGATCCTGCTTGTTATATCTTTTGTTCTGGGCTTTCCCGCTTTTGCGACCACAATCCAGACATCGGTGGGCGGGATCAGCATTACCAAGATCGCCGGAGGGCTGAACCAACCCTGGGCAATAGGGTTTTTGCCAAAGGGCCGGTTTTTAGTCACAGAACGCGACGGAGTGTTGTTGAATATCGGGCCTGATGGGCAAGCGTGGCGCGTCATAGGTGTGCCCAAGGTTTTGGCAAGCGGCCAAGGCGGGTTGCTGGATGTGATGATCCCGCGCGATTTCACCCAGAGCCGCGAGGTGTTTTTGAGTTACGCCAAACCGCAAGGGCGCGAGGCAGGCACCGCTTTGGGTGTCGGGCGGCTTTCATCTGACGGGCGCAGGCTGGTGGGGTTTCATCTGCTGTTCGAGATGCAAAAAGGCACAAGCGGCGGGCGGCATTTTGGCTCGCGTATCATTGAAGGGACCGATGGCAAGATTTACATGAGCATCGGCGAACGTGGCGATCGCCCCGCCGCACAAGACCTTACGCGCCATAACGGTAGCATTATTCGCCTTAACCGCGATGGTACGGTGCCACGCGACAACCCGTTTGTCGGGCAAAGCGGACTGCGGCCAGAAATCTGGTCTTACGGGCATCGCAACCCGCAGGGCATGGCGCTGGATATGCACGGACAGCTTTGGGCGCATGAACATGGCGCACAGGGCGGTGACGAGGTGAATTTGATCCGTAAAGGGGCGAATTATGGCTGGCCCGTCATTGCCTACGGTCGGCATTATTCGGGCGAAAAGATTGGCGAGGGCACAGCAAAACCGGGGATGGAACAGCCGGCCATGGTTTGGGACCCGTCCATCGCGCCTTCGGGGATGATGATCTATTCTGGCAGGTTGTGGCCTGCGTGGCGTGGTGACATCTTTGTTGGGTCGCTAAAGTTCGACTATATCGCCCGACTGGACCCTGACCGCAGCTTTGCCGAGGAAAAACTGGAAGCCGACGCGATGATCCGCGTGCGCGATGTGCGCGAAGCACCGGACGGATCAATCTGGTTTTTATCTGTTGGCGAAGGGGCGGTGTTTCGGATGGCACCGGAGTGAAGGGGTTAGAGGTGGCTATTGCAGGCATCATTCGACAATGTCTGCTTTGCGGTAACCTACTCCTCATGGCGACCCTTGTCGTCACGACAACGATCATACAGCTTCATATGCGGAAATGCTGGCAACCAAGATTCGCGACGCACGGTCCAGCTTTCGTAAGTTGGCTTTAATTGATCCGGAGCATCAAGTGATCCTAGGTGCACTTCGATTTCATCTTCACTACGCGCGAAAACGGGAGAGCCGCAGTGAGGGCAAAAATAACGCCCAGCGTAATCTCGTATTTCGCCATCAATGGTCACTGCATCCTGAGGGAATACAGCGGACGCGTAAAAGAGAGCCCCATGATGCTTGCGGCAGTCGAGACAATGACAAAGGCCAACTCTGTTTGGTTGCCCCAAAGCGACAAGCCGGACTTTTCCGCATACGCAACCACCCGTAAATCGGCCCATGGTGTTCCTCCTCGAAGCCAAACCCCATTTACCCCAACACTAGATCGACAGCCGTGTCGCCTGCGCGCCGCGCTCCCGATATGGCGTGGTGCTGTAATGTGCGCGGTAGCATTTGGAAAAATGCGACGGCGAGGCAAATCCGCAAGCCAACGCCACGTTGATCACGCTCATATCGGTCTGCATCAGCAAGTTGCGGGCCTTTTGCAGCCGCAACTCCATATAATAGCGTTTTGGGGATCGATTCAGATAGCGGCGAAACAGCCGTTCCAGCTGGCGGGTTGACATGCCGACATCGCGCGACAGGATCGAGGGCGAGATCGGCTCCTCGATGTTTTCTTCCATCATTTTGATCACCGCCGACAGTTTCGGATGCCGCACCCCAATGCGGGTCGGGATCGACAAACGCTGGGTGTCCTGATCGGTGCGGATCGAGGAATAGATCAACTGGTCCGCCACCGCATTGGCCAGTTCCTCGCCGTGATCATCGGCAATCAGTTTCAACATCAGGTCAATCGACGATGTGCCGCCTGCGGTAGTGAAACGGTTGCCATCCACCACGAACACCGATTTGGTCAGCTCAACCTCCTCGAATTCCTCGATGAAACTGTCCTGATTTTCCCAATGGATCGTGGCGCGTTTGCCGTTCAGCAATCCAGCCATGGCCAATGTGTAGGCCGCGGTGCACAGCCCGCCGATTTTAGCACCGCGCCGCGCCTCGCGCCGCAGCCAGTTCAGTGTTTTTTTGCTGCTGGTTTGCTGTATATCCATGCCGCCACAAACCAGAATGGTGTCATCGCGCAGCATTTCGTCAAACCCGCCATCCACCTGAAGCACGGTTTTGGCAGAACAGGTCACGGTTTCACCACCTTCGCTGATCAGGCACCAGTCATACAGGCTTTTGCCGGATGACATCCGGTTGGCAATGCGCAGGGATTCAACGGCCGAGGTAAAGCTGAGCAGCGAAAACTGGTCAAGCAGGACAAAGACAAACCGGCGCGGGTTTCCCTGCGGTTCCTGAACATCCACAAGCTGGCGACTCACTTCCATCCACACGACCTTTTTGCTGTGGTTTGGTTGACCGAAACAGGTTTGTTTCACCCGATCAAGCAAATACGATCAAAGCGCAAAAATTCTTTGTGTCCCGCCATCTGAATATCGCCTGTTGGCACAGGGCAATTGTCGCCCTATACTTGGTAATCTTGACATATTAATTTTGGAGCAAAGACGATGACGAATTGGCAAAAATCTGGCTGGCGCAACATGCCCCGAGTTCAGATGCCCGAGTATACGGACAGGTGCGCGCTGAATGCTGTAGAAGCACAGCTTGCCAAATATCCGCCGCTCGTCTTTGCTGGCGAGGCCAGACGTCTGAAATTCGCCCTAGCCGAGGCCGCCGAGGGGCGCGCCTTTTTGCTGCAAGGCGGTGATTGCGCCGAGAGTTTCGCCGAATTTTCCGCCGACAACATCCGTGATACATTCAAAGTGATGCTGCAAATGGCGATGGTGCTGACCTATGGCGCCAAGGTGCCTGTGGTCAAGGTTGGCCGCATGGCGGGCCAGTTTGCCAAACCGCGCTCGGCCCCGACCGAGGTCATTGATGGGGTGGAATTGCCCAGCTTTCGCGGTGACATCATCAATGATCTGCCCTTCACACCCGAGGCCCGCACCCCGAACCCGCAAAAGATGTTGCAGGCCTACACCCAAGCCGCTGCATCGCTGAACCTGCTGCGCGCCTTTTCAACCGGCGGCTATGCCGATGTGCATCAGGTGCATGCCTGGACAATGGGGTTCGCACGTGGTGAAAACGCGGCCAAATATCGTGAAATCGCGGTGCGCATATCGGACACGCTGGATTTCATGAAAGCCGCAGGCGTGGACAGCTCTCGTGCCCACACATTGCAAACCGTGGATTTCTACACCAGCCACGAATCCCTGCTGCTAGAATATGAGGAAGCGCTGTGCCGTATTGATAGCACCACAGGCCTGCCCATTGCAGGCTCAGGCCACTTGCTGTGGATCGGGGATCGCACCCGTCAGCCGGATGGCGCACATGTGGAATTCCTGCGCGGGGTACAAAACCCGATCGGGATGAAATGCGGGCCGACCATGACAGCGGATGATCTGAAACGGCTTATGGCCAAACTGAACCCCGAAAACGAGGCGGGGCGTTTGACCCTGATCACCCGTTTTGGCGCAGGATCAGTGGGTGACCACCTGCCCCGCCTGATCAAGACGGTTCAGGAAGAAGGCGCCAATGTGCTGTGGACGTGTGATCCGATGCACGGCAACACGATCAAATCGTCAACCGGATATAAAACCCGTCCGTTTGAATCGGTATTGCGCGAAGTGCGCGAGTTCTTTTCGATCCACAAGGCCGAGGGAACGGTCCCGGGGGGCGTGCATTTCGAAATGACGGGTCAGGACGTAACCGAATGCACCGGCGGCGTGCGGGCGGTGACGGACGAGGATCTGTCAAGCCGCTATCACACTGCGTGCGATCCACGCCTGAACGCCAGCCAATCATTGGAACTGGCGTTTCTGGTGGCCGAAGAACTGTCGGCCTTACGCGAAAGCAAGCAGGCGCAGGCGGTTTAACCCCCTGCTGACGGATTAGAGCAAAACCAATTTAATCGTATTGGTTTTGCCAGTTAAACCAATCGAAGGGTCGGGCGTGTATCGTCCGGCCCTTTTTCGTCATCAATGTCGCTGTCTTTTGAATTTGTGACAAAGGGAATGCTCTGCTCGGCAAATCCTTTGACCGGCGCAGGGTCAAGCAACACATCAACTGCAGGAGCATCAATCGGTGCGTGGCCTGCTGTCAGGGTTTTCATCCTTACATCCGCCACATCAAACCGGCGTGGGGCGCGGCCAATCGGCCCCAGAGACACCAGACAGCCGATGATACGGGTGATTTCACCCATATCACTGCGCAACGGCAGCAAAATAAGCTTGGCGTCCATCGGCGGTTTACCGATGCCGCGTTCGGCTGTCAGGGTCAGTTCCGCCACTTGCGGCCCGTCAAACACCGCCTCGAGCGTGTCGGTCACCATAATCCGCGCAGCAGGCGTAAAGAACGACGTGAACGGCATGCCGCGCACCTCCATCCCCAGCAGATCATTCAGATGCATCCCGTTTAGCCGAAACCGCGCCAGACCCGGTGCGATGCGTTCCAGAATAAAGGTATATTCCAGCGCCCGTTCAATGCCGCGCGGGTCAATTTCACTGCGCTGCGGCACAATTCGCCCCATACGCAAACCTTGCCAATAGGCCTCAACCTGATTGATCACAGGAAACAGAGTTTCGCTTTTATAGCCAAACATTGAAATAACATTCCGTCCGAGCGTTGCTTTATGTTTCACGATACACCTGCATTTTAATTTCCGATATGGGTCGGCATTGTTGTTACAGGGGCGTGTCTCTGTTAACCCTTGGCTCATAATGCTTACCGCCAGGTTAATATGGCATGGTTTGATGAAAATTGAGGGGCTAAAATTGTTAAATGGTTAACCGCACATGATCACATCAATGACAGGGTTCGCCGCCCGTAATGGCGGAAATGCCGGATATTCATGGGCTTGGGAAATCCGCAGCGTCAATTCCAAGGGCCTGGATATTCGCTTGCGGGTGCCGGACTGGGTTGATGGGCTAGAGCAAGCCGTGCGCGGGCTGGTTGCAGGGTCAGTGGGCCGTGGCAATATCAACCTGACTCTGCGGGTGCAGCGCGACGAGGGCACAGCACCGCTGAACCTGAACGCGGCACAACTGACCCGCATCCTGCAGGCGCTGTCCCAGATTGAAGATGCCGCCGCAGACACGGGGTTGACGCTGGTGCATTGCACCGCCGCCGATGTGCTGACCCAGCGCGGGGTGATTGATACAAGCGTTGTGCAAGAAGACACCGCCCCCCTGCTGGCCGCGCTGATTGCGGACCTTCCACCATTGCTGGACGATTTCACCACCATGCGCAGCAACGAGGGCGCAGCACTGGATCAGGTCATCCACGACCAGATCACCACCATCGAAGCCCTGACCAAAGACGCTGCCATTTCCGCCGAGGCCCGCAAGGACGAGGTTGCCAAAACCCTGCGCGAAAATCTGGCCCGCGTGCTGGAAAATTCCGATGGGGCGGATGCGTCCCGCGTGGCGCAGGAACTGGCGATGCTGGCAGTGAAGTCCGATGTGATGGAGGAGTTGGACCGCCTGCGTGCCCATGTGGATGCGGCGCGTGACCTGATGGGCAAGGCCGGCGCTATCGGACGCAAACTGGATTTCCTGATGCAGGAATTTATGCGCGAAGCCAATACCTTATGTTCCAAAGCTCAAGCGGTTGAGCTGACCCGCATCGGTCTGGATCTGAAGGCAACGATAGACCAGATGCGCGAACAAGTGCAGAATGTGGAGTAGAGCATGAATGAGCGCCGCGGACTTTTGATTATCCTGTCGTCGCCTTCGGGTGCTGGCAAATCGACGCTGGCCAAACGGCTGATCAAATGGGACCCTGCAATCGGCTTTTCTGTCTCGGCCACCACCCGCTCGCCGCGTTCAGGCGAGGTGGACGGCAAGGACTATTATTTCAAATCCCACGATGAATTTTCGGCGATGGTCGATAGTGGCGATATGCTGGAACATGCCGAGGTGTTTGGCAATTTCTACGGCTCGCCCAAAGGGCCGGTTGAAGGCGCGATCACTGAGGGGCGCGATGTGCTGTTTGATATCGACTGGCAGGGCGGCCAACAGGTGCGGGCGTCCTCATTGGGCAAACATGTGCTGTCGATTTTCATCCTGCCCCCTTCGATTGCCGAACTTGAGCGCCGCCTGCACACCCGTGCCCAAGACAGCGACGAAGTCATCAATGAGCGGATGCAGAAAAGCCGTGATGAAATCAGCCATTGGCCGGAATATGATTTTGTGCTGATCAACGATGATCTGGACGAGACCGAAGATGCGCTGAAAACCATCATTTCAGCCGAACGCATGCGCATATCGCAACAGCCCGATCTGGTAGAACGGGTGCGGGCGCTGAACAAGGAATTTGAGGACCGCACATGACCCTTTATACTATCGATGGTAAATCCCCCACCCTGCCCGTTGAGGATGATTACTGGATCGCCCCCGATGCTAATGTGATCGGTAATGTCGTGCTGCAAACTGGCGCATCTGTCTGGTTTGGCTGCACCTTACGGGGTGATAATGAACTGATCTTTGTCGGCGCGGGCAGCAACGTTCAGGAAAACTGTGTGTTGCACACCGATCCGGGTTTCAAGCTGACCATCGGCCAGAACTGCACCATTGGGCACAAGGCGATGCTGCACGGCTGCACTGTTGGGTCTAACAGCCTGATTGGCATGGGGGCGACGGTGCTGAACGGGGCACGGATTGGCAAAAACTGCCTGATTGGCGCGGGCGCGCTGATCACCGAGGGCAAGGAAATTCCCGACGGGTCACTGGTAGTGGGTGCCCCAGGCAAGGTGGTGCGACAGTTGGACCAGACTGCCATTCAAGGGCTAACCGCCAGTGCGCTACACTATCAGGAAAACATGCGCCGGTTCAGGGATAGGTTGCAGGTGGTTCAACTCGACACATAAGCCGTCACCGCTGCCAAGCCCTCCTCAAGGTAGGTATCGATAACGGGCATCTCGAACCCCGTTTTTGTAAAATGATCGACCACCACAACGGGGTCCAGTTTGCGCGCCTTTCCGGCCCACAGCCGGATCGCTCCTGCCGCAAACGGCCCAAGCCGCCGTGTGGTGATGATCTGTTCCGCATGGCGCAAATCAAACTGCGGCTTCGGGAATAACACACTTGCCTGCCCGTGCCCTCGTAAGACCCGCGCCATTTCAGACAGTAATGCCGATGGGTCCGGCACCACATTGATCAAGGATGCCGACAGGACTACGTCAAAAGACCCAGCCCTCATTGCCATATCCGTCGCGTTATCCACTTTGAACCGCGCGTGGCTTTGGGGACGTTTGGCGCGTTTGATCATGGCGTCGGATTTATCCACGCCGGTGTTCATTACGCCCCCCGCCGCCAACTCTCGCGTCAAATTCCCCGGCCCGCACCCCAGGTCAAGCACCTGCATATCCGGCTGGATATCCAGCACCCTGACCCAATCGCGCAGCGGGTCACTATACCAGTCATACCTATACAAACGGTCAAACAGGGCTGGCGCGTTGCCAATCATCATCAGCCCTGCCGGTATTTGTGAAATGCTTTTCAACACCGGATCACGCCCCTGCGTGGCTGGGCACACTACGGCGCGCCAGTATCAGCAAGATAATCAACATGGTCGCGTTGAACATTGGAAAACCAGAATGGGCAATCGCAACCACGCCTGTGGCCGTGTAAAACAGACCAACCACCAGATCGACGGCTTGAATGGCGATCATCCCGTCGGCCCAAACCTTGTATCTTACGGGATCAGACGCAATCACAAACATTCCCAACCCGTAAACAATGAACCGTCCGGCCAGCATACCCAATGGGTAATTTATATCCTGGCCGATCTCGCTAAGACCCTGCCATGCGATGAAAAATTGCGGAACGAACAGGTAGAGGGCGCCAAGCACCAGTTGAACCACGCCGATAAAGTAACAGAGTGCCTTGAAGTATTTCATATCGTTTGCCTTTTTGCTTGTATAAATCTTGAAAGGCAGACATATTCCCCTAACTTCCCTTTAGGAAGTAGTTGCCAAAATGAAAGTAACTATCCCGAAAAGGAAGTCGTATGGACCCGTTACAAGCCGGTGTTGATTGCACCCCCGACTGCCCCGTCAAACTGTCGGCAAACATCCTGTCGGGCAAATGGACCACGCTGATTATCCGCGAGCTGCTGGCTGGCACACGGCGCTATTCGCAGCTGCAACATGCGTTGCTGGGGGTCAGCCCGAAAATCCTTGCCTCGCGGTTGCGGATGCTCCAGGCCGAAGGGCTGGTGACGCGCAAAATCTATGCCACAGTGCCGCCGAAAACCGAATACACCCTGACCGCATTGGGCAATGAAGCCGAAAAGGTGATCCGCGCGATGGCCGAGTTTGGTGTGTTGCTGGAACAACGCGCGATAGTATCAGCCGCGTAAGCGTTCGCCTTTGGCGTCAAACGGTGGTTCCGCCAGCATTACCGCGCGGTGCGGTGCGCCCAGAATGTAGACATCCACAGCGTCCCCTGCTTTGACCATGCCTGCCTTGATATATCCAAGGGCCAGCGATTTTTCGACGTGGTAGCCATAAGCGCCGGAGGTGACGCGACCAACGGGGGTGCCATCAGGCAAAAAGATCGGCTCGCCCCCTGTGGCATCGGCATTTTCAACCGTGACCTCGAACATCACCAGTTCTTCGCGGGCTGGGTTGTCGGCCAGCGCAGCATAAGCCGCGCGGTTCAAAAAATCACCTTTGTCCATCTTCACCAGACGCGCGAACCCCACTTCTTGCGGCCAGTATTCTGGCGAATATTCACGCCCCCAACTGCCGTATCCTTTTTCCAGTCGCAACGACATCAAGGCGCGACTGCCCACTGGACCCGCACCAAATTCTTTGCTAGCCTCCAGCAGCGCTTGATACAGGCGCGCCTGATCCTCGGTGGCGCAATGCAGCTCCCACCCCAGATCACCGGTGAACGACACGCGGATCGCCACCACATTAACCCCGCCCACGTCAATGCGTTTTGAGCGCATGAACGGGAAGGCTGCTGTGGTCAGGTCCGTATTGGTCAGGCGCTGCAACAGGTTACGCGATTTTGGCCCCGCCACGTTGAAGCCACACATCGCGTCCGTCAGCGATTTGAATGTGGTGCCTTTGGGGAATGGAACTGCCTTGAAAAACCGCTGGTGATAGCGTTCGGCCATGCCCGAGCCGACGATCATGAAATCATCCTCGTCCAGTTTGGTCACGGTGAAATCGCCAGAAATGCCGCCGCGCACGCCGATCAGGGGCGTCAGACAAGACCGGCCAACCACAGACGGAATCCGGTTGGCGAACAACGCGTTCAGCCAATCTTCGGCCCCTGCCCCTTGCACCGCATATTTCGAGAAATTCGAGATGTCGATGATCCCCGCGTGGTCCCGCAGCATCCGGCATTCGGCCCCCACAGGCTCGAACCAGTTTTGGCGCGCGAACCCGTTGGTATCCACCGTATCAGGCGCATCCGCATACCACAGCGGATGTTCCCAGCCGCCGTTCAGCCCGAACACCGCCCCCATCTGGCGCTGCATCTGGTAAATCGGGCGCATCCGCACGGGCCGGCCCGCCGCGCGTTCCTCATTGGGGAAATGGATCGAGAACCGGTGCGCATATTGATCGGCGACGCGGGCCTTGGTGAACGCCTTGTCGGCCCAGTTACCGAACCGCGCCAAATCCCATGCAAACAGGTCCAGCTTTGGTTCGCCTTCAATGATCCATTCAGCCGTCAGCAAGCCCAACCCGCCGGATTGCGAAAACCCGGGGATGATGCCGTTACAGCAGAAATAATTGCGCAATTCGGGCACGGGGCCGAACAGCGCATTACTGTCAGGCGACCAGATCATCGGGCCGTTGATCACCCGCTTGATCCCCGCCTCGCCAATCACCGGAACGCGGTCAATTGCCCGCATCAAGTTATCCTCGATCCGCTCCAGATCATCTGGGAACAGCTCATGTCCAAACCCCGGTGGGGTGCCGTCTTCGGCCCAGAACTTCATGTTTTTTTCGTAGGCGCCAACCAACAGCCCCTGCCCCTCTTGGCGCAGGTAATATTCGCCGTCACGGTCAGCAATAGATGGCAGGCGCATGTCCAGTGCTGCAACTTCAGTAATGGTTTCGGTGACGAAATACTGGTGCTCGGTCGGGATCAGCGGCAGGGTCAGCCCCGCCATCGCCGCTACTTCGCGCCCCCACAGACCCGCCGCGTTGATCACCCATTCCGCGTGAATATTCCCCTTGGGTGTTTCCACAATCCAGCTTCCATCCGGTTGCTGAACCGTGGCCGTCACAGGCGTGAACCGGTTAATCTCGGCCCCCGCGGCGCGAGCGCCCGCCGCATATGCCATCGTCACGCCGGACGGGTCCACATTGCCACCATCGGGTTCATACATAATGCAGCGGATGCCGTCGAAATTGACCAGCGGGTGCAGGCGCTCGGCCTCGTCGCGTGACACCTCGTGAAAATTCATCCCGTAATAGCGTGCCTTGGCCTCTTGCAGGCGCAACTGGTGCTCGCGGGCCTCGGTTTGGGCCAGATACAATGACCCGGGCTGAAACACACCACAACCCTGCCCTGTCGACGCCTCGAGTTCTTTATAAAGCCCCATAGTATAGTGCTGGATGCGCGAAATGTTGTTGCTGTCGTGAAGCCCGTGAATGCCCGCCGCCGCGTGCCATGTTGACCCTGACGTCAGTTCATCACGCTCCAGCAACACCACATCGGACCAGCCGAGTTTCGTTAGGTGGTAAAGGATCGAGCAACCAATCAGGCCACCCCCGATAACAACGGCTTGTGCGTGGGTTTTCATGTGTGTGACCTATATCCGGTATTTGGTTTCCCTTACCCTGACCTGCGCCATACCTTCTGAATTGCCCGTTCACGACATTAATTGTCGAATTCTGACCAGTGGCTTGCCTGTTTCCCTTGCACCCTGATCCACAAAACAAAGGAGCAACTCATGAAAACCCATACCCGTGTCTGTGTCATTGGCGGCGGCGTTGTCGGCGCATCCGTGTTGTATCACCTCACCAAACTCGGCTGGTCCGATGTGGTGCTGCTGGAACGTAGCGAGCTGACATCCGGATCGACGTGGCATGCGGCAGGCGGGTTTCACACGCTGAATGGCGACACCAATATGTGTGCGCTTCAGGGCTATACCATCCGGTTGTATAAAGAGCTGGAGGAGATCACCGGCATGTCTTGTGGGCTGCACCATGTGGGTGGCATCACGCTGGCCGACACGCCCGAACGGTTCGACATGCTAAAGGCCGAACGTGCCAAGCACCGGCATATGGGGCTGGACACCCGTATCCTTGGCCCTGACGAAATCAAACAAATCGCCCCGATCACCAACACCAATGGCATTCTGGGTGCCCTATATGATCCGCTGGATGGCCACCTTGATCCGTCGGGCACCACGCATGCCTATGCCAAGGCCGCCCGCATGGGGGGGGCCGAAATCTATCTGCACACCAAGGTTAAGCAAACCAACCAGCAGCCCGATGGCAGCTGGGAAGTGGTGACCGACAAAGGTGTGATCATCGCAGAACATATCGTCAATGCGGGTGGGTTGTGGGCCCGTGAGGTCGGCGCGATGGCGGGTGTTTACACGCCCCTGTTGCCGATGGAACATCAGTATATCGTCACCGACGATCTGCCCGAGATTTACGGGCGCGGCGTCGAACATCCGCATGTCATGGACCCCGGTGGAGAAAGCTATCTGCGCCAAGAGGGTCGCGGGCTGTGCATCGGGTTCTATGAACAACCCTGCCAGCCGTGGTCGGTTGATGGCACGCCTTGGGATTTCGGCCATGAACTGCTGCCCGACAATCTGGACAAGATCGAGGCCTCGATCGAATTTGCCTATTCCCGCTTTCCAATTCTGGAAACCGCAGGCGTAAAAACCGTGATCCACGGCCCGTTCACTTTTGCCCCCGACGGTAATCCGCTGGTCGGCCCTGTTCCGGGGATGCAGGGCTATTGGCTGGCCTGCGGTGTGATGGCCGGATTCTCCCAAGGTGGCGGCGTTGGCCTGATGCTGGCGCAATGGATGGTAAACGGTGAAACCGAACGCGATGTATCGGCGATGGATATCGCCCGCTATGGCAAATGGATTTCGCCAGGTTATACCGTGCCCAAAGTGATCGAGAATTACCGCAACCGGTTTTCGGTGGTTTACCCGAACGAGGAACTGCCAGTGGGCCGCCCCAACCAGACCACGCCGATGTATGATATTTTCGATGGCATGAACGCGGTTTGGGGCCAGCAAAACGGGCTGGAAGTGGTGAACTATTTCGCGCTTGAAGGCGAAGACCGTTACGAGATCCCCAGCTTCCGGCGCTCGAACGCGTGGGAAGCGACAGCGCAAGAGGTCAAAGCGGTGCGCGAGGCTGTGGGTATCAACGAAGTGCAGAATTTCGGCAAGTTTTTGGTCAAGGGCGCTGGTGCGAGGGCATGGCTTGATAAAATCATGGCGGGACGGATTCCCAATATTGGCCGCCTGTCGCTCACGCCAATGCTGGCCCCCTCTGGCCGATTGATTGGCGATTTCACCGTGTCCTGTCTGGCCGAGGATGAATACCAGCTAACCGGCTCATACGGCGCACAGGATTACCACCACCGCTGGTTTTTGCAGCACCTTGAGGATGGTATCACGGTTGAAAACATCTCGGACCTGCGCACCGGTTTCCAGATTGCCGGACCCAACGCGCGCAAGCTGCTGGAGCAGGTGACGCGGGCCGATGTCAGCGGTGAATCGTTCAAGTTTCTGGACGTAAAACGCATGGTTATCGGTCTGGTGGACTGCATCGTGCAGCGGGTCAGCTATACCGGCGATCTGGGCTATGAAATCTACACCACCCCGATGTCACAACGTGCACTTTGGAATGCGCTGTGGGGCGCTGGCCAAAATCTGGGTCTGCGCCCGTTCGGAATGCGGGCGATGATGAGCCTGCGGCTGGACAAGTTTTTCGGCGCATGGTTGCGAGAGTTTTCGCCTGATTATACGGCTGCCGAAACCGGGTTGGACAGGTTTATTTCATTCAAGAAGGATACCGACTTCATTGGACGGACCGCAGCCGAGGCTGAGCGCACCGCGCCCCCTGCCCGACAGTTGTGCGCCTTCGAGGTGTTGGTCAAAGACGCGGATGTGATTGGTTACGAGCCTGTGTCAATCAAAGGCGAGGTTGTCGGCTATTGCACTTCGGGCGGATATTCGCATTTCGCGGGCAAATCCATCGCATTGGCGCTGATCCCACGGGAGATGGCGCAAGCGGGCCAAAAGGCCGAGATCGAGATACTGGGCGAAATGTGCGCGGCCACCCTGATCACGGATGTTCTATTTGATGCTGACGGGGCACGAATGCGGGGGTAAACTGTCCCTATGACAATCCCTATCCTGATCCTTGCGGCCGGTGCATCAAACCGGATGGGTGGCCGTGATAAGCTACTGAAGGACGTTCACGGACTCCCGCTGTTGCACCATGTGGTGCGCCGTGCGGTGGCGACGGGGCATCCGGTGCTGGTGGCGTTGCCTGACGGGGATGCAAAGCGGCGTGATGTGCTGGCAGGGCAGGAAGTTCAAATTATAACGGTTGCAGACGCAGCCCAAGGCATGTCTGCGTCCTTGCGTGCAGGTCTGAAGGCCCTGCCTGATAATGCACCCGGTGTGTTGGTCGCATTATCAGATATGCCGGAAGTCACGACAGACGATTATCTGTGCATTATCAATGCATTCATAAGCGACCCTAAAGAAAACATCCAACGCGCCGCCAGCGCCGATGGCACGGCAGGCAACCCTGTTCTGCTGCCAAAATGGGCCCTGAATGATCCAGAGGTATTTCAGGGGGACGCAGGCGCACGCTATCTGCTGCGCCAGAATCCTGACAGGGTACGGCTTGTCACTCTGCCCGATGATCATGCCATCACGGATCTGGACACTGCCGAGGATTGGGCATCATGGCGGGGTCGACCTTAGGCCGTATCCGTATTGATTGTCGCCAGCTATATCTGGCAAAACCCCTGCGCCGGAATGTCCAACGCCGCGTTATATTTGCTCGACATATTCTGAAAAGAGATCAAGCCACACAGTTCGGCCACTGCATCATCGTCAAAATGCTGCTTTACTTGGTCCATTAGTGCGGCGTCCACATCGCGGTCGGAATAGGTCACTGCTTCGGTCAATTCCAACGCCGCTTGCTCCATCGCGTCAAACCCCTCGTGCGTGCGCCACCCCGCCAGATGCACAACTTTTTCCTCGCATACACCGCGTTTCATCAAGGTCGAGGCGTTGATATCAACGCAAAACTCACAGTGGTTGATCTGCGACACCCGCACCGTCACCAGTGAGCGTAAAGCCGGATCAATCCGCGATCTTTTTGCGGTTCAACGCCCCGTACAGCAGCGCCACCCCGACAAACACACTTGGGGATCGCGCTCACAGCATTCCGGGCTCCAGCACCTTGCCGTATGTCTTTTTCTGTTTCCAGAAAAACAGCCTTATATACCACGGATATTCGGAAACCGGTTTGGGCGGGATAAACATATTGTATTAGCCTTGTCATTGTTTAGGCCGCGCGCTCTGACCCGTAAATAGTCAGACCAGCAAGCAATGATCAACGAGACAAAATGGCCAAAAATGTGGCGCCCCATTCACACAGGACGCCACCGAATAATTTTTGAAAAATTATTCCTCGAAGCCATAGGTTTCAGCGACATAATCAATGTCCTTGTCACCACGGCCCGACAGATTGATCAGAATAGATTTTCCCTGCAGGTCTTTGGCCTCGCGCATCGCGTAGGCCACCGCATGGGCAGATTCCAGCGCCGGAATAATACCCTCGTGACGCGACAGATCGTAAAACGCTTTTAGGGTTTCCTTATCATCTGCGGTCACATACTCCGCCCGCCCGATTTTCTGCAAATGGACATGTTCCGGCCCGACACCGGGGTAATCCAGCCCCGAGGCAATGGTGTTTACGGGGGCAGGCTCGCCCGCGTCATCCACCAGAAGTTTGGTGCGGAACCCGTGGATGTCACCATCCTGACCATAGGTCATTGTGGCTGCGTGTTCGCCCAGTTTGGAAGATGTGCCACCCGGTTCAACCCCGACAAGGGCCACGCCTTCGTCATCAATAAAGCCCGAGAAGATGCCCATAGCGTTAGAGCCACCGCCAACACAAGCCGCGACGATATCAGGCAGGTTGCCCGTCATCTCAAGAAACTGTTCGCGAGATTCCAACCCAACAATGGTTTGGAAATCCCGCACCATTCTGGGAAACGGGTGTGGCCCCACGACCGATCCGATACCGAACAGCGCCTTATCGGCTTGGCCCATGTAGCTGCCAAAGGCTGAATCCACCGCTTCTTTCAGGGTCTTGGCCCCCTCGCCCACAGGCACCACAGTTGCCCCCAGCAGTTTCATGCGCACCACATTGGGCGCTTCTTTGGCCATGTCGACCTCGCCCATATGGATTTCACATTCCATACCAAAATAGGCCGCAGCAGTTGCCAGCGCCACACCGTGTTGCCCAGCACCTGTTTCGGCGATCAGTTTGGTTTTACCCATGTGTTTGGCCAGCAGTCCTTCGGCCATACAGTGGTTCAGTTTGTGGGCGCCGGTGTGGTTCAGATCCTCGCGTTTGGCATAGATCTGTGCCCCGCCACAGATTTTTGACAGGTTTTTGAAATAGGAAATCGGGGTGGGCCGGCCCTGAAAATGTTTGCGGATATAGCGCAGGTCACGAATGTAATCGGCGGAATTGGATATCTCGTCATAGGCGGCCGCGATTTCCTCAAAATGCGGCACCAAAGGGGGTGGCAACATCGCCCCGCCGTAATCGCCAAAAAATCCATCGCGTGTCGGGGTTGATTTTAGATACGGTTTCATAGCTGTCCCTGTTGTTGGTTATGTTCACCAACCAAGGTCCACTGTCCCCACACCCTTTGCAACAAAAAAATCGAGGGCCGTTGCCCCAGGAAATGGTCATATCACGGCCACGCTGACAGGATGGTCCACAGGTAAAACAACGAATGTATACACTTTACTTGCCCTCTCGGAATTGCATTCTGGACGCGCATCCGGAGTACACATATGACAAATAAGATATTCACCCTAACCTTCAGCTTATTAATCGCCACCGTGATAACAGGCTGCACACGAAACGCAGAAACAGATCTGGCCTTAAGGAAGTTTCTTGTAGGCCATAATGGGTTGTCATGTTCAGAATCTTATTCAGAAATGCTAAAGGAAGGCGAAACACAGCAATACGCGCAAGAAAATTATGATCGCTGTATTAACGGTGCATAACACCTAAAACCTGCAAAATGGAATCTGATGCTACTCATTATGTAGCTTGGCTTTCAGCATGTTAGTTTTTCCATCCAAACACATTTGCAAAAAAATCGGAGGCTGGTGTAAAACCAACCTCCGATTTTCATTCCCTCAAGGCACAGGGGCCTCAAGAAAGCTGCATATTCATATGGGGCTACTTAAATAGAAAGGCCGTTTCCATCTGGCTGGCCGAGGCAGCGTTTGCACGTATATGCGTTCGGCCAGCCAGATGAATTCAATTTAACGCAAAGCTTGTCTATTTCGCCAGAAGCCGCGCCTCGTGCGCCTTCAGGGTTCTGCGGGCCGCTTGGTAACTCTCGATCCCTTTGGCTGTTGCCAGCTCGGGGAACAGTTCCAGAATTTCATTGCGTTGCGCATTGCCGATGCCTTGCAGGGTGTAGTCACCAGGCTGGAAGCTCTCGGTCCAGGACCCATCCGACAGCACAACTTCATGGTTGTCGAACATGAAGTGCAGATAGCTAATGCCCATTGTGTCAACTGAATGAACACCCTGATTGTTGACCAGATGCTTGGCCGCGGCCAGAACTTCGCGTTCTTCAAAGTAGAGCGAAGTCTTATCGTTGGCCACCAGCATACGGTGGTTCGGAGAAACCATCATATCGCGTTCCGGCAGATCGTTCCCCAGTGATCCTTTGCGGATCAGGACTGGTTTCAGATGTGGGTTGGCAGCAAGCGCTTTCCAATCCAGTTTCTTTTCGCCAACCCAGCGGATTTCCTGAATGCCGTTATCGCGGGTAATAACCTTGTCACCTTCACGCAGCTCCTCGACCAGACGCTCACCTTTAGGTGTCGCAATCAGCGAACCGGGTGTGAAACATGGAATGACATTCTCGATGTTGGTGAATTCCATGGTGCCGGTGACATTGCCATCTTCATCGCGGAAATCAACATGGCCGTTTTCAGGATTGCCAGCATCATAGATCACCCGAAGCGTGCCACCATCCGGACGCGAGCCCGTCAAATCCAGCGTATCGAAGTCGTCGCCGCCCTCGTTCCCGTCAACCACATCACCTGCGGTGATATTGCTAAAGATATCCTGATCATCGCCACCCGACATAATGTCGGCGCCAGTGCCACCGTCGAAGGTATCATTGCCGGTGCCGCCAACCATAGTGTCGTCGCCCTGACCACCGATCAGAGTATCGTCACCGGACCCACCATCGATGTAGTCGTCGTCAATGCCGCCGTCGATGTAATCATTGCCAGCATCGCCATACAATGTGTCATCGTCATCGGCACCATAGATAGTGTCGTTGCCATCGCCACCGTGGACCAGATCCATACCGTTGTTTGGCACCAGATCAGGGCCGAATGGACCAGAACCGTCATCAGGGATGTTCAGCGCATCCGGGAAGGATGGGTCAAGACCGGCATAGATCACATCGTCGCCAGCACCGCCGTCAATGATGTCGTTACCTTCGCCACCGATGATGGTGTCGTTGCCGTCACCGCCGTCGATTGTGTCGTCATCGATTCCACCGTCGATGGTATCATTGCCGGTGCCGCCAAAGATTATATCGGCATCATCGCCAGTGGTGATGGTATCGTTGCCAGCCCCACCGTAAACAGTGTCTTTGTCATCATCCGGATCAGTATCGGCAGGATATAGGCCAGGATAACCAATGTCAGGCTGCGGATCGGAACCGGATGTGTCGATCACATCATCGCCGTCGCCACCATAAACCGTGTCGGACCCGTCGCCACCTGTGATGGTGTCATTGCCCTCTTCGCCGCGCAGGATGTCGTCACCGACCCCGCCGTCGATGGTGTCATTGCCAGTGCCGCCGTAAACGTCGTCGTCACCTTCGCCGGCCAGAATGGTGTCATTACCAGCACCCGCTTCGATGATGTCATCATTCGGACCTTCGCCTGCGATGATTTCATCGTTGTGGTCAACCAGATCACCGTCCGGATCGCCTGTGTAGTCATAATCAATCAGATCATCACCGTCCGTGCCTGACACAATGCCATCGCGTGGATCGTCACCTACCGTCACAATCACAACAGCTGTATCCGTGCCGCCATTGCCGTCTGTGATCTCGTAGTTGATGGTCGCGTCACCTTCAAAGCCATCGTTTGGCGTGAAGGTGATGGTGCCATCTGCATTCACAACAATCGTGCCATCAGCCGATGTCGGTGTGCCAAGGATATCCAGATCATCACCGTCAACGTCGGTGTCATTGCCCAACACATCAATAGTTACGGGTGTTTCGAAATCCGTGGTGTCTGCATCATCATTGGCAACCGGATCATCGTTCCCCGGAGCAACCGTCACAGCGACTGTCGCTGTGTCTGTGCCGCCGTTGCCGTCGGTGA
>NZ_JBSMEZ010000161.1:0-34721 GCF_056498605.1 Profundibacter sp. | reverse complement strand
CTTCCAAAAGATAAAGGAATTCAAAAGGATAGCATTACGTGCATGTAAAACTGACGATAGTTTTAAGGCCATGATTTCAATCGTCGCAACCGTCATTCATTTGCGGTAAACGTCAACAGGCCCTAGTTTACAATTTGTTTCAATTTTTGAAACAGTGGCCATTTTTATAACCAATCACGCAAAACAGGGATCAGCGGGATGTCGGCAGGGGGCATCGGATAATTACGCAGGTCGCGCACATGCACCCATTTCAGGGTCTGGCCCTCTTTCGGATGCGGCGTTCCCTCCCATTTTCGGCAGGCGAACAAGGGCATCAGCAGGTGAAAATCATCGTAACTGTGGCTGGCGAAACTTAGCGGGGCAAGGCAGCTGGACCATGTGTTAATGCCCAGTTCTTCCTCTAATTCGCGGATCAGGGCGATTTCCGGTGTTTCGCCCGGCTCTACTTTGCCGCCGGGAAATTCCCACAGACCCGCCATTGATTTACCTTCGGGGCGCTGGGCCAGCAAAATCCGCCCGTCACGGTCAATCAGGGCAACAGCAGAAACCAGCAGCGTTTTCACGACCGATAATCCGCGTTGATTTCGATGTAGCCGTGGGTCAGATCACAGGTCCAGACAGTGGCTTCTCCATCGCCAATGCCCAAATCAACTGCAATCAGCACCTCGTCACCCTTCATGTGCTTGGCGGCCGCATCCTCGCTGTAATCTGGCGAAACCCAGCCTTTTTCAGCAATCACAACATCGCCAAACCGGATCGACAGTAAATCGCGATCAGCCTTGGCGCCGGATTTACCCACCGCCATCACCACACGGCCCCAGTTCGGGTCTTCGCCGGCAATGGCAGTTTTCACCAGCGGCGAATTGGCAATCGACATGCCGATTTTATGCGCATCGGCGTCTGTTTCAGCACCAGTTATGCGCACCTCGACAAATTTGGTCGCACCTTCGCCGTCTTTGACAACCTGATGCGCCAGATCACGCATGACGTCGTGTAGGGCGTCATAGAACGGCCCGTGTGCCTTGGTAACCTCGGCAGCGCTTGATGTGCCTGTTGCCGCCAGCAGCAGGGTGTCTGAAGTGGACGTGTCGCTGTCCACGGTGATGCAGTTGAAGGTTTTATCCGTCAGTGTGGCCAGCATGTCCTGCAATAACGGCTGGGTGATTTTGGCGTCGGTAAAGATGTAAACCAGCATCGTCGCCATATCGGGCGCGATCATGCCTGATCCTTTGGCGATGCCCGCGATGTTAATCACGCCGCTGTCGGTTTCGAGTTGCGCCGATGCGCCTTTGGAAAAGGTATCTGTCGTTCTGATGGCATCGGCGGCATCGGCAATGCGATTGGATGACAGGCCGTCTTTTAATTCGGCCAGCTTTGCGGTGATACGCTCATGGACCAATGCCTCGCCAATCACGCCGGTTGACGATGAATAAACACGGTTCTGCGGCACATCCAGCATTCGCGCTACGGCATTGGTGATAGACGCGACGGCCTCTTGCCCGTTTTTACCGGTAAAAGCGTTGGCGTTACCGGAATTGACGATAATCGCCGCCCCGCCATCCGTCGCGGCCCCCAGTTTCGCCTGACAATCCAGCACAGGGGCGGCCCGTGTTGCGGATTTAGTAAACACACCTGCGATTGCAGTTCCAGCGCATAAATGCGCCAGCATCACATCCGTGCGCCCGCTATAACGCACGCCAGCCTCGACAGTCGCAAACGCGACACCGTCGATGACAGGTAGATCTGGAAACCCGTCTTTTGGCGCCAGAGGTGAGACATGTGCCACTGTATTGCCCTTTAGTTTTCAAGCAAACCGATATTGCTAAGCATAGAGGCGTCAATGCTATCTTCTTCTGCCCGTGTGATCGTGGCCGCATCGGTCAAGGCGGTGATAGCATCTTCAACCGCTTTTTGCTGGATTTCTGCTTCCAGCTCCTCCCGAACGGAATCAATGCTGGGCGCGTCTTGTAGGCGGGTTTCATTCAGGATTAGGATGTGCCAGCCGAATTGGGTTTGAACAGGGTCTGAAACATCGCCTGTTTTCATTGAAATCACCGCATCCTCGAACGGTTTCACCATCATGCCCAGACCAAACCAGCCCAACTCGCCTCCGTTGGCACCGGATGGACCGGTTGATTTTTCCTTGGCCAGGTCGGCAAAAATTGCGCCCTCATCCAGCATTTTGCGGACTTCTTTGGCTTCGTCTTCGGTTTCGACCAGAATATGAGAGGCATTGTATTCGGTGCTTGGCTCTGCATCGGCAAAGCGGGCGTCATATGCAGCCTGAATCGCTTCATCGGTGATGGCATCGGCAATTTTGGCATCCAGGGCATCACCTGCCCGCATTGTGCGTAATTCATTTTCGATAGAAAGGGTGATGACGCGGGATTGTTCGCCCTCAAGCGATTGTGAAAGAACGGTTTGCTGGATCAGCTGCTCTAAAATGCCCTCAAACAACACTTCGTCAGGCAGGGATTGGTACTGTTCGGGCAGCCCTGTTTTGGTTGCGATCATGTGGCCAACTGTAATGTCCACCCCATTCACAGTAGCAACAACGGTATCAGCGGTGGTTTCACCGCCCCACGCAGGAATGGCCAATCCTGTCACCAGAGCCGCAGTTAGCCAGAAATTATTGCGTTTTAACATCTATTTGTCCTCAGATCGGGTCACGCGGGCGCGTAACATTGACACTACCTATACAGCTGCTTACATCGCCAAAGGGTCTTGGCGATAGCTTGGCCTTTTCTTCCTGATTGTTTTAGGGCTGTCGGGAGAGGGGGGCAAGGGAATGTCGCACACGATTTTGTAAGTTGACCATCAGGCGGAGAGAACATGCTAGGTATCGGAACAATAGCCAAGAAAGTCTTTGGCACCCCGAACGATCGTAAAATCAAAGCGACGGTGCCGCTGGTCGATAAGATAAACGCGCTTGAGCCCGAGTTTGTGAAACTCTCGGATGAAGAAATCAAACAGAAGACCGAAGAACTTGCAGCACGTGCGAAGAAGGGTGAAAGCCTGGATGATCTGCTGCCCGAAGCCTTCGCCAATGTGCGCGAAGCAGCCCACCGTGCGCTGGGCCTGCGGGCGTTTGACACCCAGTTGATGGGCGGCATTTTCCTGCATCAAGGCAACATCGCCGAAATGAAAACTGGCGAGGGTAAAACCCTTGTGGCAACCCTGCCTGCCTATCTGAATGCACTAACCGGCAAGGGCGTGCATATCGTCACGGTGAACGACTATCTGGCCAAACGCGATGCTGAATGGATGGGCAAGGTTTATACTGCACTGGGTATGACCACCGGTGTGGTTTACCCGAACATGCCCGAAGACGAAAAGAAAGCAGCCTACGCTGCCGACATTACCCACACCACCAACAACGAGCTGGGCTTTGATTACCTGCGCGATAACATGCGGTCCGAATTGTCCGAAATGGCGCAGCGCGGGCATAACTTTGCGATTGTCGACGAGGTGGATTCGATCCTGATCGACGATGCCCGCACGCCGCTGATTATTTCCGGCCCCGCACAGGACCGGTCCGAGCTGTATATCACCATTGATAAACTGATCCCGAACCTGACGGATGAGCATTTCGAGCTGGACGAGAAAACCAAAAACGTGACCTACACCGAAGAGGGCAACGATTTTATCGAACAAACCCTGCGGGATGCGGGCATCTTGCCGCCAGAGCAATCGCTGTATGATCCCGAAAGCACCACAATCGTGCACCACGTCAATCAGGGCCTAAAGGCGCATAAACTATTCCTGAAAGACAAGGATTACATCGTTCGTGATGGCGAAGTGATGTTGATCGACGAATTTACCGGTCGGATGATGGCAGGTCGGCGTTTGTCCGACGGCCTGCATCAGGCAATCGAGGCCAAAGAGGGTGTGAACATTCAGGCCGAAAACGTGACACTGGCCTCGGTGACATTCCAGAACTATTTCCGCCTGTATGACAAACTGGCCGGCATGACCGGCACCGCGGCGACGGAAGCCGAAGAATTCGCCGAAATCTATGGGCTGGGTGTGGTCGAAGTGCCGACAAACCGCCCGATTGCCCGCGAAGACGAGCACGATCAGGTTTACCGCACCACCCGCGAGAAATTTGAAGGTGTGGTTAAGGCGATTGAAGAGGCACACGCCAAGGGCCAACCGCTGCTGGTCGGTACCACCTCGATTGAAAAATCCGAGGCGCTGTCTGAGATGTTGAAAGCTGCGGGCGTTAAACATAACGTGCTGAACGCGCGTCATCACGAACAAGAAGCGAAAATTATCGCCGATGCGGGCAAATTCGGTGCGGTGACCATTGCCACTAACATGGCGGGCCGCGGCACAGATATTCAGCTGGGTGGTAACGTTGATATGGTGTTCAACGAGGCGCTAGAGGCCGATCCAGAGGCCAACCCGGAAGAGTTGCGTACCAAAATCGTGGCAGAGCATGCCGATGACAAAGCCAAGGTTATTGCGGCGGGGGGCCTGTATGTTCTGGCCACAGAACGTCACGAAAGCCGCAGGATTGATAACCAGTTACGTGGCCGTTCGGGTCGCCAAGGTGACCCGGGCCGTTCATCGTTCTTTTTGTCACTCGAAGATGATCTGATGCGGATTTTCGGCTCCGAGAAGTTGGATGCGGTGCTGACCAAACTGGGCATGAAGGATGGCGAGGCTATCGTTCATCCGTGGGTCAATAAATCGCTGGAAAAAGCGCAGGCCAAGGTTGAAGGCCGCAACTTTGACATTCGTAAACAGCTGTTGAAATTTGATGACGTGATGAATGACCAGCGCAAGGTGATATTCTCGCAGCGGCGTGAAATCATGGAAGCCGAAGACCTGTCCGAAATCATACAGGACATGCGCCATCAGGTTGTCGAAGACCTAGTTGAAGAATTCATTCCGCCCAAAACCTATGCCGACCAGTGGAATACCGAAGGGCTGTATGCCTCGGTGATTGAACGGATGGGCATGGATGTGCCGGTAATGACATGGGCCGAAGAAGAGGGTGTTGATGACGAAGCCATCACCGAGCGTTTGTGTGATGCGTCGGACGAAATGATGGCAGCGAAGGCTGCGCAATTCGGTCCTGAAACTATGCGCAACATTGAAAAACAGATATTGCTGCAAACGATTGACGGGAAATGGCGTGATCATTTGCTGACGCTAGAACATCTGCGTTCTGTCGTGGGTTTTCGAGGCTATGCCCAGCGTGACCCGCTGAACGAATATAAGACAGAATCGTTCCAGATGTTTGAAAGCCTGCTGGATTCATTGCGCGAGGAAGTGACGCAAAAACTGTCGCAAATCCGGCCCCTTTCCGAGGAAGAACAAGAGACAATGATGCAGCAAATGCTGGCGCAGCAACAGGGGCTTTCGCCCTCAGCAGCAGGGGCACCAGCCGCAAGTGCGGCCGACGGGTTTGATGAAAATGACGAAACCACATGGGGTAATCCGGGGCGCAATGACAGCTGCCCCTGTGGCTCTGGCAAAAAGTTCAAGCATTGCCACGGTCGGCTGGTTTAGAGCGTCCGATTCGCGGCGCGAAAATTTTGCGGTTTCGATTGTGGCAAGATAATGGCGCATATTTCGTGGTAAAGCCTTTGTGCCACCGCTAGATATAGCTTTTCTGACAAACCCCATTCCATATCTGGATGGCTGTGACTGTGCCGCCTCACCAAAATCTTATCTATTTTCACCATGTGGAATTGGCAAGTTTGCGCGCATAATAGGCGCTGGGTGGGAGCATTGGTAATGGAGGCAACCATGCTCAATAAGAAGAGCTATAAGACAGCGGCGGCAACACTTATTATTGCCGCAACCGCAGGATTTGTGATGCAAAACGGTGATGCCCTAGCGGCCCGTTTTGCAAAGGCGGATTCACCCCGACCACAAGCGCAGCCTGATCAAAGCGTTCAGCTTGCTGCGGCGGAAATTGTGGATGAGAGCGGATCAATCCCGCCAGTAATCGCACAGATCCCAGCGGATACATCCGGCCTTGCCGATCGCGTCAACAGTACCGAGCAAAACTATGTTTTACCCAATCTGGCTGCGGATCAACCGCTCAGCCCGCTTGGATTGGCCTGTGATGTGGCGCTTACAGCGACCAAAACAGCGGGCGCAATGGTGACGCTTGATTTCAAGGCACCATGTCGCGCGAATGAAATCGTGACGGTCAATCACGAGGGTTTGACCTTCACCGCTGTAACATCCGACATTGGTTATTTTACATCCGTTGTGCCTGCAATGGCCATGACGGCATCGTTTGAATTTGAGCTGCAGGACGGCGAGACCATTTCAGCCACTGCAAATGTGCCGGAAGTATCCGATTACGACAGGGTTGCCGTGCAATGGGTTGGTGATAGCGGCCTTAGAATTCATGCTCTTGAGCTGGGGGCGAACTATGGTGAAAACGGCCATGTCTGGGCCGAGGCCCCGCAATCGGTTGCAAAGGCGTTGCAAGCGCGTGGCGGGTATATGACTGAACTTGGTAATATCGATTTTCCCGCAGCAAGACACGCCGAAATTTACAGCTTTCCGAGCGGCCAGATTCATAAATCAGGTGTGGTTCGCCTAAGTGTCGAGGCCGAAGTAACCGCCAACACTTGCGACAAGGAAATCACGGCACAAGCGCTGCAAAGCGGGGTTGATGGTGGAGTTTCCATCGTTGATTTGACGCTATCAATGCCCGCCTGTGATGCTATTGGTGATTTTCTGGTGTTGAATAATCTTCTCAGAGACTTAAAGATCGCACAGAATTAATAACTGACGCGACAATCTCGGGATGACCAATGAGAATTCTTCGTGCGGCGGTCCTCGCCGCACTTTTCATATTAGGACTGCTTGTGCCAACATTGGCCCAAGATGTGACGCTAACCTCGCGCGATGGCAAGGTTTCGGTCAATGGAACGCTGTTATCTTTTGATGGTGAATTTTACCGGATTGAATCGATATACGGCGCGTTGACGCTGGATGGCACTGGTGTGACCTGCGCGGGCGTGGGCTGTCCAAATCTAGAAACCTATATTGCCGAATTTTCAATCGCCGGAGCGCGGCCAATGGGCGAGGTGCTGCTGCCAGCCTTGGTCGAGATGTTCGCCGATCAAAGCGGCATGCAGGTGCGCCGGATTGTGCGCGATGATACGCATTACACCTATGTTCTGCGCCTGGGTGACACCGGCAAAGATGTTGCGCGAATTTCCTTTCAGATTTCCAATACCGATGATGGCTTTGCTGCGATGTTAGCAGGCGATGCAGACATGGTTCTGGCCATGCGCGAGATTAGCGCGCGCGAGGTTCAGGCCGCGCAAAAGGCCGGGTTGGGCGATATGAAACACGCCGCCCGCAGCCGGATTGTTGCGCTGGACGGATTGGTGCCGGTTGTGGCTAAGAACAACCCTGTCACGGCGGTTTCAGTGACGGATCTGGCGCGAATCTATTCTGGTGAAATGACCAATTGGCAGGATATTGGGGGGCCGGATGCGCCAATCTATTTGCATTTGCCCGCGCCGGAATCCGGATTGTCGCGGCGATTCTCATCAGATGTCATGCAGGTTGCGAGCCTTGATGTGGCCACGGTAGCTGTTCGTCATGCTTCTGCCACCGCTGTGGTTGATGCAGTTGCAAATGATCCTTTTGCCATCGGGATCACTCGGTTTTCCGAGATCGGAAATGCAAAGATGCTGGCGCTAAGGGGGGCGTGCGGTATGGCGTTTAGCGCGACGCCAGAGTCCCTGAAATCTGACGACTACCCCCTGACCGCGCCCTTATTCATCTACACACCGGCGCGTCGCTTGCCAAAAACCGCGCGGGAATTTCTGACATTCCTACGGTCGCCAGCCGCGCAACGGGTGGTGCGGCATGTCGGATTTGTTGATCAGGATGTGAGCGAGATCGGCATTGGAGAGCAGGGCAAGCGGTTTGCCAATGCGATAGCGTCAGCAGGCGTAGAAACCCAGCTGGAAGAATTGCAGCGAATGGTTGACGTGCTGCGCCCCGCGTCGCGTTTGACCATTACGTTCCGGTTCAATACGGGGTCATCGTCGCTGGATGCACAATCGCGCTCTAACGTGGTTTTGTTGGCGCGGCTGCTAGAGGCGGGCACCTATGACGGGCGCGAATTGATGTTTGTCGGGTTCAGTGACGGGGATGGCGACGCGGGTGTGAACCTTAATATTGCCAAACGACGCGCATCGGTGGTGCGCGCAGCGGTGACCAAGGTCGCGACCACATTGAAACCAGCGCAAATGTCGTTGAGCATCAAAGCCTTTGGCGAGGCGTTGCCGATGGCGTGCGATGACACCGAATGGGGACGACAGGTGAACCGGCGGGTTGAGGTGTGGGTGAAGTAGCGTAAGGCTACAGATACCCTTCGCTGCGAAAGCTAAGTTCGCGGGATTTTCCGATGATCAGGTGGTCGTGCAGCGTCAGGCCCAATGCCGATGCCGCATCCTGTATCTGGTTGGTCATGGTGATGTCTGCATCTGACGGGGTCGGGTCGCCGGACGGGTGATTGTGCACCAATAGTAGCGCCGAGGCGTTCAGTTCCAGCGCCCGTTTCACCACTTCGCGCGGGTAGACCGGCACATGGTCGATGGTGCCTTTGGCCTGTTCTTCGTCGGCGATCAGCACATTTTTGCGATCCAGATACAGCACGCGGAACTGTTCTGTTTCGCGGTGCGCCATTGTGGTGTGGCAATAATCCAGCACCGCATCCCAGCCGGACAATATATGGCGCAGCATCACGCGGGCGCGGGCCAGACGGTGTGCTGCGGCCTCGACAATCTTTAGCTCCAGCACCACGGCATCGCCCACCCCTTTGATTTCGCATAGCCGTTCACTCGGGGCTGAAATGACGCGGTTAAAATCGCCGAATTGGTCCAACAATCGCCATGCCAATGGTTTCACATCACGGCGCGGGATGGCGCGGAACAGGACCAGTTCCAGCATTTCGTAATCGGGTATTGCGGTGGCGCCGCCTTCAAGGAACCGCGTGCGCAGGCGTTTGCGGTGATCACGGATATAGGAGGGTTGCGGTGTGGATTTGGGCACCACAGCCACATCCGCCCCATCAAACAGGGGCAGCGGCATTTCAGAGAATTGGTTTTGCGTGGCCATAGGGGCTACGCTCGCCTGATATGGTGAATATTTGGTTAACCCAAATTATCCGAGCCTAGCTCTTCATCCCGTCCCAAAAGGTTTTCACCTTTGAGAAGAAGTTGGAACCGTTAGGATTGTTATCTGCCGCCACGTCTTCAAACTCGCGCATGATTTCTTTTTGGCGCGTGGTCAGATTGACGGGTGTTTCCACCGCCAGCTCGATAAACATATCACCGGTGCCATTACCACGAAGCGCAGGCATACCTTTGGAGCGCAGGCGCATCTGTCGACCAGACTGCGAGCCGGCAGGCACTTTGACACGGCTGCGGCCACCATCGATGGTGGGCACTTCGATATCACCCCCCAATGCGGCGTTTCCGATACTGACGGGAACTTGGCAATACAGGTTCACACCGTCGCGCTGGAACAAGGCGTGTTCGTTCACCTCGATAAAGATATATAGGTCACCGGCGGGTCCACCACGCAGTCCGGCCTCGCCTTCGCCCGCCAGACGGATACGGGTGCCGGTTTCGACGCCAACGGGGATGTTGACGGAAAGCGAGCGTTCCTTTTCAGTGCGGCCAGCGCCACTACAGGCCTTGCAGGGGTTGTTGATCATCTGGCCCGCGCCCTGACAGGTGGGGCAGGTGCGTTCAACGGTAAAGAAACCCTGTTGCGCACGGACCTTGCCCATGCCCGAACAGGTGGGGCAGGTGACAGGCTCGGCCCCGCTTTCGGCGCCGGTGCCGGAACATTCCGAACAGGCAATCGAGGTTGGCACGCTGATGGTTTTCTGGATGCCTGAAAACGCCTCTTCCAGTGACACGCGCAAGTTATAGCGCAGATCGGAACCGCGCGTGGCGCGTGGGCGTCCGCCGCCACGTTGGCCGCCCATGAAATCACCGAACAGATCGTCAAATACGTCTGAAAATGCCGAGGCAAAGTCGCCTTGGCCCGGATGTCCACCGCGTGGTCCACCACCTTCAAAGGCTGCATGCCCAAAGCGGTCATAGGCGGCACGTTTTTCAGCGTCTTTCAGAATTTCGTGCGCTTCATTTACTTCTTTGAACTGCTCTTCGGCCTTCGGATTGTCGGAATTGCGATCCGGGTGCAGTTCTTTGGCCTTCTTGCGATAGGCTTTCTTGATCTCATCCGCAGAGGCGGTCCTCTGGATGCTCAACAATTCGTAATAATCGAGCTTTGACATTATGTTTCCCTCTGGGAACGCGAAGGCCGACCCGACATATTATCAGGTCGGCCTATGGCGTGGTTATCGCCTTATGCGCGTTTGTCGTCGTCCAAATCTTCGAAATCGGCATCGACAATATCGTCATCAACACCCGAAATATCTTCTTCGGGGTTGGCTTCGGTTTCTTCACCGGCTTCTTCCTGTGCGGCCTTATAGATGGCTTCGCCCAGTTTCATTGCGGCTTCGGTGACGTTCTGGATGCCGGATTTAATTTTTCCGGCGTCTTCTGTTTCCAGTTGGTCGTTTAGTGCAACAATGGCCAGCTCGATCGCTTCGATGGTAGTCGGGTCCACCTTGTCTTTGTGCTCTTCCATCGCCTTTTCAGTCGAATGGATCAGGCTCTCGGCTTGGTTCTTGGCCTCAATCAGCTCTTTGCGCTCTTTATCGGATTCGGCGTTTTCTTCCGCCTCTTTGACCATATCCTCGACCTCATCATCCGATAGGCCGCCCGAGGCTTGGATGGTGATCACCTGTTCCTTGCCAGTGCCTTTGTCTTTGGCGCTGACCGATACGATGCCGTTGGCGTCAATATCAAAGGTAACCTCGATCTGCGGCAAACCACGCGGCGCTGGTGGAATATCCTCCAGATTGAACTGACCCAGAATTTTGTTGTCCGCCGCCATTTCACGTTCGCCCTGGAACACGCGGATGGTTACGGCGTTCTGGTTATCTTCGGCGGTTGAAAACACTTGCGATTTCTTGGTCGGGATCGTGGTATTGCGGTCGATCAGGCGGGTGAAGACGCCGCCCAATGTCTCGATGCCCAGCGACAATGGCGTTACATCCAGCAAAACCACGTCTTTAACGTCGCCTTGCAGAACACCGGCCTGAATGGCAGCACCCATGGCAACCACCTCGTCAGGGTTCACACCCTTGTGCGGCTCTTTGCCAAAGAACTTGCTGACTTCCTCAACCACTTTGGGCATCCGTGTCATACCACCAACCAGAACGATCTCGTCGATGTCGCCGGTGGAAATACCCGCATCTTTCAGCGCTTCTTTACAGGGTTTCAACGACGCCTTGATCAGATCGCCAACCAAGCTTTCCAGCTTGGCGCGGGTCAGTTTCATCACCATGTGCAGCGGTTGCCCACCGTTCGGGTCCATGCTGATAAACGGCTGGTTGATTTCGGTCTGTGTGGCCGAAGACAGTTCGATCTTGGCTTTCTCGGCGGCTTCTTTCAGCCGTTGCAGCGCCATTTTGTCCTTGGACAGATCAACGCCGGTTTCTTTTTTGAATTCGTCCGACAGATATTTAACAATCTTCATGTCGAAATCTTCACCACCAAGGAACGTATCCCCGTTGGTGGACTTCACTTCAAACAACCCGTCGTCAATTTCCAGAATTGTCACATCGAATGTGCCGCCACCAAGGTCATAAACCGCAATGGTCTGGGTATCTTTTTTGTCCAGACCATAGGCAAGTGCAGCCGCTGTTGGTTCGTTGATAATACGCAGCACTTCCAGCCCTGCGATTTTGCCAGCATCTTTGGTGGCTTGGCGTTGGGCGTCGTTGAAATAGGCAGGCACGGTGATCACGGCTTGTGTCACTTCCTCGCCCAAATAGCTTTCGGCGGTTTCCTTCATTTTGCCAAGGATAAATGCGGAAATCTGGCTGGGGCTGTACTTCTCGCCATTTGCTTCGACCCATGCGTCGCCATTGCCACCATCAACGATGGAATATGACACATGCTTTTGGTATTTCTTGATTGCGGGGTCATCTGCGCGACGACCAATCAGGCGCTTAACAGCAAAGATGGTGTTGTCGGCGTTGGTGACAGCCTGACGTTTGGCGGGCTGGCCAACCAGACGTTCGTTATCAGTAAACGCAACGATTGACGGTGTTGTGCGCGCCCCTTCGGCGTTTTCAATAACCCGCGGTTGCGAGCCGTCCATGATGGAGACACAAGAGTTTGTGGTCCCCAGATCGATTCCAATGACTTTAGCCATGTTCATATCCTTTTCTTAGGCGATGTTGTGGTGCGTGACCCTAATGAGGCATCCACGCGCCGATCCCAATTTCTACCGGGGCACCGCCCCGATCATGCTTCACGGGGTATATAAGGAGGGGGTATGCGCCCTGCAAGACGCAGAGGGGGCTATTAATAGAGTTTGAGCGAGAAAAGTTGATTCAATTCCAATATTTAGCGCTGTTTCATGTCGGGAAGCGGGCGGAAAACCATTTTACCGCTAGAATACGAAATCATCAGCGGTCAAATCCGCGATCTGTAATATGCCGCTGTCTGCTTCAATATGAAACCGGTCATCCCCGATTGTAATCAGCACACCCCAGGGCTTCTGGGTGAATTCTAGCTGCTCGATGGAATAGAGCATGGCGAAATCAGTCAGGTCAATTTTGTCGATCCCGTCCTCGAAATCCATCACGCTGTCCATGCGACGGTCCTGACGGAACACGAAAATATCCGCACCACTTTCCCCCCACATTATATCAACTCCGGCACCATCAATGATCCTGTCGTCGCCAGCTCCGCCAAATAGGGTGTCGTTGCCGTCAAATCCGACGATCACATCATCATTTACGGTGCCGTGGATTACGTCGTGGGTATCGCTACCGACGATCTGGTCGCCCAGCGCGCCCAGATCAACAGTAAACTGTGTTACGCCCACCTCGGACCCTGCTACAAATACCTGTAGTTCAGTGCCCACAACCGTTGCCGCGATTGCGGTGATATTTGTCAGGGTGGTATCCAGTTGATCCGCCAATGTCATTAGGTGGTGCAGCTGCCCGTCGGCGGTGATTTCAAACATCGAAATGCCGTCATCCGACCCACCAGCAAAAAGATAGGTGTGCTGCCCGACGGTGACAGTTTCCAACGCGGTTACACCGGCAAAGCGGGTCGACAGATCATCCAGCAGATGATCCTTCATAAACAGACCACCCCATTGATTGACCTGAATGACCGACAAAGTGCCACTGCCGGACCCCGCAACAATCAGATACAGCCGCCCGCCAATTTCGGTGGTTTCCAACGCGGTTGGCGCGTCGATAAACAGCCCGTTTCCGGGGTCCAGCGTGCCGCGCTCGCGCACGTTCCCCCATTTCCCCATCCAATAGGCGGTCACCCCGTCTTCGGCGGCGGACGCAACAAAGAAAAAGCTGCGAGTGTGGAAATTGGCGCTGGCCATGGCCTCGACCGTGCTGATGTGGGCGCGGTTGTTATCATCAAAATGACGACGGTATTGCAGGGACAGATCATCACGCACCCGAAAGGTGCTGAACCCGTCAACCCCTGCCTGACTGGAAACCATAAAGGTTTTGCCGTCCAGCTGAATGATCTCGGTGTTGCTGAAATGGCCGATCTGGTCTGACGGGGCCCATAGCGCCTTGATTGAACCAAAGCTGCCGTCATTATCCATCCGGTGAATTGCCAGCCGGTTATCGTATGTTCCGGATGGCAGCAGCACATCCTGTCCGGCAACGGTGGCCAAGGTAATTTCCTCGATCCCGAATGTGCCGGTGTTATAAGCATATGTCAGTTCGGATAACAGACTGGCGCTGGCCCCGTCCTGAAGGGTCCATGCGGTGATGCCGCTGGTGACTTCGGATGCGATGTACAGAACGGGATTAGCCCCGCCCCGAATTTCAAGATCAGTGATTCCGGTCAACATTTCGCCGGGCAGCGTATGTGTCGCTGTATGAGTTATCTGCACCATGTTACCCCCTAGGCCGATATTTACGGGGTAATTTCTGGCAGGGCGATATGGAAGTATAAGAGCGACAACGTGTCAGAACTACGGAAATTCGCGCGGATTTGAATCACTCTTTTCGTGAAACCCACCTGATGCTGGCGTGACGCGCGGATTTGTTCATTAGGGATAAACCAAGTTTCCCGACACTCGCCGAATGACACAAGAATCACCTGACCCTGAAATGCGCGATGCGGTTGTCGTTCTGCCTGTGCTGAACGAGGCTGGATATATCGTGGATGCGGTGAACGATCTGCGTGGCGGCAATGCAGACGTGTTGATCTGGGTGATGGATGGCGGCAGCACGGATGGTACTATTGATCTGGTGCGCGTAATGGCGGTAAAGGATGCGCAGCTACACCTGTTTGATAATCCGGGCGGCGGTCAAAGCCATGCAATGAACTTGGCGGCGCAAATGGCGGCTGATGCCGGTTACCGGATCGTGGTGCGGGCAGATGCGCATTGCCGCTATCCGGCGGAATTTGTGCAAGGGATGATCGGGCGACTGACTAAAAAAGCGGCGGATAGCGTGACGGTGCCACTGATTGCGACGCAGGTTGCCTATACTCGGTGGCAATTGGCCAACGGCGAATTGCAGCGCAGCTGGCTGGGCAATGGTGGCGCACGGCATCGGCAGTTGGGCCGATCCGGCTGGGTCGATCACGGCCACCATGCGGCCTTTCTGGTGGACCGGTTTTTGGCGGTTGGCGGCTATGACATTAATTTACGCGCCTGCGAGGATGTTGATTACGACCACCGCCAACAAATTGCAGGTGGGCGGATATGGTTTGCCGCAAACTGGCCGGTGGTTTACATGCCTCGCGCCAATCCGCGTGCAACATGGCAGCAAATGTTGCGCAACGGGCGGGCGCGGATGCAGGTTGCCGTTAAACATCGCAGGCGTCTGAATCGGCGACAATTACTGCCCGTTGTCGCATTGGCAGGCCTGATTGGGGCGCCTTTGGGTCTGATTTGGTGGCCCGTTGCCTTGCCCGCCATGTGCTATCTGGCGCTTGTAATGGTTCTGGCCCTGCGTATTGGGCGCAAAGGAGGGGTTGCCCACAGTATGCGGATTGCGGTCTTGGCCGTGACCTCCCATGCGGGGTTTGGCGCAGGCGTGTTGCGTGGGCTTTTGGGCCGTATGAAACGGGGGGCACCCATATGACGCGCCCAAACCTGTTTTTAATGGCCTCCCCGCGGTCGGGATCGACCCAATTGGCCCAATGGCTAAATTCCCACCCTGACATCACTTTAAGCGCCATCAAAGAGCCGAACCATTTTTCGGCTGATGAATTTGACCCTGTTTATGTTGCTACCAGCCATCTGAATGATATTGATCCAGCGACATATGTGCGCAAACGGCACCAAAAACCGGCGCAATTTGCCGTGTTTCGCAATCGCGCTGATTACGAGGCGTTGTTTGAACCGATGCGCACCTCGTGGCGGATGGAGGCATCGACCAGTTATCTGTCCTGCCCTGATGCGCCCGCCTTGATCCATGAGTATGCCCCAAACGCCCGCCTGATCATCCTTACACGCAATCCGTTGCAACGGGCGTTGTCGCATTACAGGTTGGCATGCCGCACGGGGCGGGTTCAGACGTCCTTGCCTGAAACACTTAAGGCAGAGCTGACTGGAGAAACCCCGCTGGCCGCCCGTTTCCTGTTGCGCCCGTCCCGCACAAATGAGGGAATAAGACGGATAAAGGCGCTCTTTGCGCCAGAACAGTGCTTGTTTTTGCAATTTGAAACGATGATCCAAAACCCTGATGCCGTGCTTTCCCAACTGGCAAACTGGCTCGATATTGATTCCAACCGTTTTGATACAAACGTTGAGGCGCGCAACGCAGGTGTGCTGCCCCGTTTTGCACGGTTGAACGCAATCCTTGAAAAATCCGGTGCCAAAACCGCGTTGCGCCGCACATTGCCCGCATTCGCAAAACCCGCCTTGAAACGGCTGTGGTTTGATCGTAATCGCCAGATCATTATTCCGGCCAGTGATGTCCAAGCCCTGTCAACTGCATTGGAAACACCATGAAAGTGCTGATTGCCCATGCGGACCTACGCGCAAATGGGGGTGCCGAATCCTACGCGCTCGCGATCAGGGACCGGTTGCTTGCTGCGGGGCATACGGTAGGGCTGCTGGATATCACCGGCCACACCCCGCCCGACGTTCCGCATTCCGACCCTGCCTTGTTCCGGCTGGGCCGGATGGCAGGGCTTAGGCGGCTCACCTTGTGGAAATACGCGCTGGTCTGCCGTGTTTTGCCGCGCATTGCGGCTTATTATGACTATACGGTCCTTAGTTTCGGCGAAGGGCCGGAAGTGTCCTGCCCATCCCTGCATATTCGCCACGCACCGGCAGTGTTTTCCAGCCATCCGGAGCTGTTGGCGGTTCTGGGCGCCCGAAAACTCACCATACAGCTGCGCCGTCTTTACGCGTGGGTTTGTCGGCATGTTGCCGGTGTGAAACCTGCAAACCCTGTGCCCGCCAGAACTGTTGCAAACACGAAATGGACCGCCACACAGGCTCTAACGCACTGTAATATTGCCACTCCAGTGGTGCTATACCCAAAGGTTGCGCCCGCAAGCCACGCGCCCGTAAACATTCGGCGCGAGCCATACCATATGGTGGCAATTGGCCGGATCGTGCCAAATAAACGGCTGGAAGATGCCATCAACGTTCTGGATCAATTGATCGCCCGCGGGCTGCCTGCAACGCTCCAGATTATCGGGCGCGCCGATAGCGCCTATGCCACACGTTTCCTGCGCCAACACCAGAACCACCTGGGGTTAATCCTGAACCCGAATGCAGGTCATGCGATCCTGACGCAAGCGCTGGCGCAAGCGCGGGTGGGGATACATCCGTATCGGTCCGAACATTTTGGCATCGCGGTGGCCGAAATGATATGCGCCGGTGTGGTACCGCTGGTGCATAACAGCGGTGGTGTTTGCGAACTGGTGCAAGACCCTGAATTGCGCTTTTGCGATACCGCCGATTTGGCCGATAAGGCCATGCGCCTGATGCAATTCCCAACCGCAGATTGCGAGGCGTTATCCAGCCGTTTGCAAAGCACGGATGCTTTGCAACAGGCCCTGAATTTTGACGCCTATCTTGACCAAATTATCCAAACCGAGCTTGCCGCATGAAACGTTATCGCGCTGAACAAACCCTGTTGCCGCTATGGGCAATTGCCGCCGGTCTGGCGTTGTGGATGCCTGCTGTCGGGGTGCCGGTCTGGGTATTGCCGATGCAGCCAATGGATATCGTTGTGCTGGCAGGCTTGCCGTTGCTGGCCGCGTTTGTGCGGGCGTTATCACGCGCAGCCCCACGGGTTTTACTGCCCTGCGCGGCCTCAATTGCGTTGTCCTGGGTTGCGATGGGCGGGCAGGTTCTGGTTCTGGGATGGACCGTGCTTTTCGCCCTGCCTTTTGTGGCGTTGATGACACTGACGTTGCAGGCCCCGCTGGCGCGCCGCCTGTTTTTGCGCAGCTTTCTGATAGGCGGCGCACTTTCGGCGGCATTTTTCCTACTCCAGATAACTTTTGGGGCCGAGGGACTGGATTGGCGCAGCAATTTGGCCTTTCGTTTGCCACCGCAATACGGACGCGCCTTTGCCCTGTTTCCAGAAGTGTCAACATTTGCCACCCATGCGGCCATCACCTGCGGCATGGCACTCGCCTTGATACTGCATCGGCAAAGCCTCCCCAGACATCGCCACCGTGCAGTCATGCTGCTGGCGATATTAGGGCTAACGCTGTTGTTTTCCCGTTCAACAACTGTGCTTGTTCTGGTGCCTTTGCTGGGGGTAACAGCGCTGTCGTTAACCACGCGCCTGACGATGAATACACTATTGCTTAGTCTGATTTTAATCGCGGTCCTTAGCCTGTTCATGACGTATTTTCTGCAAACTTTTTATGCGGACCGTCTGGCAACAGATTCGGCAGGCCGGTCCATGTCGATGCGGTTGGCATCCATGCTGGGCGGCCTTTCTCCGCTGATTAGCGGTGAAATGTTTGGTGTCGGCATTGGTGAAAACAGTCAGGTCTCGCGACGGGCCTATGATGCGGCACAGGCGTTTGGGTTGCGGTTTGGCAAACTGCCCGACGGGGTGAATTCGCAAATTATCGGACGGATATTCGAGGAAGGCTGGGCAGCCGTTGTTCAAATGGCGGTGGCGGTCTGGATGTTGATGCGCAGCCGAATATCGTGCCGCGCTAGCCCCGAAATGGCGGCGCTGTTCGTGCTGGCAATGGGCAGCTTTCTGTCGGCATTGATGATTTCCGGCTATCGCGGAATTTATACCAACTGGTTCTGGCTGGCAGCCGCTGCTGCTTGGGCGCCTGCCATGGCACGACATTATGCCGGATCAGGAAAACGGAGGGTCGCATGGGTCGCGCCGTAGTTGTTTCCGCCTTGGGCTGGCGCGGGGCGGGTGCCGCTATGTGGCTGCTTTATTGCTGGGTGTTAACCCGCATTCTGGATGCCCGTGCCTTGGGTGAAGTGCTGTATGTGTTGGTCTTTTCCGGCGTTATCGCGGCGCTGATCAGTGCGGGATGGGGGCAGATCATGCTGCGCGACGGCGCGCGATTTATGCAGGCGGGCCAGACTGATCGAATGGCCGCACTGGTCGCTGATGCTGTGTGGGGCTGTGGCAGGCGAATAGCGATTATGGTGGTCGGGTTATGTGTGGCCTATTTGGCCGGAATACTGCCCACGCCTGTTAGTACGGGGTGGGTGGTGGCCATAACATGCGTCACTGCCGCAATATTGGCGCTTATCCTGATCTATTCCGCTGCGCATCGTGCCTGTGGCCATATGGTAAAGGCATTGGCGGGGCAGGGTGTAATGCGGGCCGCGCTACCGTTGTTTCTGAGTCTTATATTGGCTCTAATACAGCCTGTTTCGACGATGTCGGCCTTGTTGATCCACCTCGTATCACTGTGTTTCATTCTGGTCTGGTTGCTGCGGGATTTACCGCGTGGTCAGGCAGCCGGCACACACATGACGCAAAACCGACAGTCCTTGCGTGATCTTAGTCTGGGGCAGGCGGGTTTTACGCTGTTGATGCATATGGATGTGCTGGTTTTGGGATGGGTCATTGGGCCAACCGAGGCGGGAATATACCTGATTGTTCGTCGGATATCCGGTTTGCTGGGGTTGGTATTTGACGCCTTGCGCAATGCGGTCGGGCCCAGCCTGTCTGTTGCATTCCACCATCAATGCGTTCTGGAAACGGCTGCAAAGGTGAACAGGTTATTTTTGCTAATAGGCGGGACGGCGGCAGCGGTGCTTGTTGTCGCTTCCAACTTTGTTTTGCCGCTGTTTGGGGCAGGGCAGGCAACAGAGGTGTTTGACTGGCTCTTATTAGGGGGCATATCACCGGCGCTGTTCGGGGCGGCGGGGTTGTTGATGTCGATGGGCGGGCTGGAACGGATGCGCCTTTGGCATATAGCAAGCCTGTTACCAGTCAGTGCAATTGTTCTGGTTTGGGCCAGCACATTCGGGATTGCCGATTTGGCAATGGCCAGCGCGATGTTGCATTGGGCGTTGGGGGCAAGCGGCGCTATCGCCTTGCATGCTCAATTCGGCATTCGGCCAGGCGTCTTATCTCTTGGTCAGTTGCGCTAAATACCGGTCCGGCGCAGTACCACCCCGACCGTGCGCCATAAAATGGTCAGGTCTGTGCGCAACGATGTCTTTAGCAAATACCCGACATCCATCCGCACCCTGTCAGAGTAGCTGGCGCTATTGCGACCAGTGATCTGCCACACGCCGGTAATCCCGGGGCGCATCATCATATAGGCCCATTCATATCCGGCGTATTGTACCAGTTCTTTTTGAGGCACGGGTCGTGGCCCAACCAGACTCATCTCGCCGCGTAGAACGTTCCACAGTTGAGGCAGTTCATCCAGACTGGTTTTGCGCAAAATCTGCCCGATGCGGGTGATCCTTGGATCATCTTTCAGCTTATAACTTTCGGCCCATTCTTTGGCCGCCTTGGGATGCATCACCAGATGCGCCGCCAGATGGGCCTCGGCATCGGGGATCATTGTTCTAATTTTCCAACAGCGAAACTGGCTGCCGTCCTTGCCAACCCGCAGGTGGCCAAACAATCCGGAACCACCATCCAGCCGGACCAGAACGCACAACCCCGCAACCAGCGGCAACACCAAAGGTGACAACAGGATAATCCCGATAATATCCAACCATCTTTTTGCCCCGTCACGGTAATATTCTGCCTGCGCCATGCGCTGTTTGGCAGCAGTGTTTTCGTCAAATACTTGATGTCGCATGAAACCGGCCTTCTGAAACTACGTGCCCAGAAAACTGCAGGATAGTTAAGGTCGTCTTCACGCTCCGTCCGTAAAATAGATCAAAATCAAGAGAACCGGAGCTTTGCTAATGTCTGCCCTCCTTCCGCATTTTGCCGGCATCGCACCGCCAGCGCCACAACCGGCCGAGCAGGCCGAGGTTCTGGATTTAACGCATCTGGTCGGGGTGTTGTGGCAGGGCAAGGTAAAACTGGCTGTAGCAGCGCTTGTTGCGGCGATGATTGGCGGTGTTTGGGCGGGTTTCGTGGCCACGCCATACTATCAGGCAGCCGCTGTTTTGATGTTGTCGACACCCGAAGAGCAATTGCCTGCGCTTGGCTCGCTTGTTCCCGGGTTAAGTGCCGGTAATAGTGCCGTCAATACCGAAGTCGAGATTATCCATTCTCGCAGTTTGATCGGGGCTGTGGTTGAAGAACTAGGGCTTGAAACCGATCCGGAATTCAACCCCGAAATGCATCGGGGCATGATATATGCCGCTAAAGGGCTCCTTAGGCAATGGGCCCCACAGGGATGGATTTCACCTGCGGTCGTGTTCTCGCCGGATCAGATCAGAACCCTGACAATCGACAGAATGCTGCAAACGATATCCGTCAGCAATATCCCCGACAGTATGGTTTTTGAAGTTGCCGTTGAAAGTGAGGAAGCCTCAAAAGCAGCGCAAGTTGCCAACACGCTTGCGGCGCATTATATCCGCCGCCAGATTGACGAAAAAATCCATGCGAATGAACAGATTGTCGACTGGTTGTCGGCCCGCGTAACCCAGTTGCAGGCGCAGCTTGAGACAGACAAAAGCGCGCTGGCACGGTTTTCAGCCAAAATGGAATTGATAACACCGGAAACCCACGCGGCACTGGCGATACGACTAAAAGAGATGCGGCTAAGAATTACGATACTTGAATCAACCGAATCCCAAAGAAGCACGGTGCGCACACAAACCCAGCTGTCTGAATTGCGCGTGCTGGAACAGGAACTGTCTGCAATGCTGGATCGCCAATCAAAAGATCTGGTTCGCGTGCAACAACTGGAGCTTGAGGTGCAGGCGTCGCAATTGGTTTATGCGCAGTTTCTGGGGCGGTTTAATGAAAGCGCTGCACAAATGGATATCACCCAGCCAGACAGCTCGATTCTATCAATGGCCGAAACGCCGGTGGTGCCAACACGCCCCAGACCGGCATTGGTGGTTTTGATGGGAGGGGTGTTGGGGGCTTTGCTGATGGGTATTCGTATCTTACGGCGCGATATAACGCATAAAACTTTCCGTACACAGCAAGAACTGGAAGAAGAAACAGGGCTGGTGGCGCTGGGCCAAACATTGATATTTCCGCGCCGCAAGTTTGGTTCCATGGTGTTAAGGATTGCCAATAGCGGCGATGATAAGAATGCGGACAGTTTGCGATATTTGCGCAGTCAGGTTTTGCCTCTACAGGGCCAGACATCCAGAGCGGTTATGGTAACTTCGTCGCTTCCGGATGAGGGCAGGACGGTGTTAACCTTGGCGTTGGCCCATTCGATTGCACAGATGGGCCGACGGGTTTTGGTGATTGACGGGGACTTGCATCGGCAAGGTTTACAACAATTGCTAAAGCCTCCATCCAACGGGTTATATGCAGCACTTCGGCAGGGCACACCGTTAGATGAGTCCATTTGGCGGTGTGATGATCTATGTGTAGACATCCTCAGTGGGTCTGCCGAAGAACTGGAGCCTGCAAATCTGTTCGCTCTGGCATCGTTTCGGCGTCTAATTCGGGCTGCACGCGATACTTATGATGTGATTCTTATTGATACCCCGCCAGTGCTTGCAGCCCCTGATGCCCAGACCATAGGGATACGTGTTGATTCAATATTATACGCCGTAAAGTGGGGTCAAACGGATACGCGGGCGCTAAATGACGGGCTGGGCAGCCTTAAGAAAGGCGGATTAAAGGTGGACGGGCTGGTTTTAACGCAGGTTAATCCCAAACGCCAACGCCGCTTTGCGCCAAATTATCATGCGGGTCTGCAAGGGTATCGTAAGTATTCCACCCCTAAACCTAGCGCATAAAGTCGGCAAACGGCAACGTAGAGCAACGCAAACTGCGACATATTCCACAAAGTGAATATAAAACCTTTCCTTTTCCCTGTTTGCCTATATTCACCGTTAAAAGCAGCAACAGGACAGTGACATGAAACAGATCGCCCTTATCGTAACCGCAATTGCGCTTGGCCTTGCTGTCGGTAAAATTACCGGCGGCTTTGATTTCTTCTCGGCAGTATGTCTTGTTGCTGGGGTTTTTCTGGTCACGCCCAGCCTGTTCAAATTCCACTTTTCAGACTTTGTGATTATCAAAACCCACACCGGCGCAATCTTCAAAAACCTGTGGATCAACTATTTGCTGCTGACCACGACCGCCCTGATCATCGGTTATATCAGCCAGGACCTTGGCATCGCCGCCGCCCTGTTTCTGCTCGCCCTATTGCCAGGTGGTGGCATGGTGATGATGTGGATCAAAGTCAGCGGCGCCAACGTCAAAGTCGGCTTTGTTATCTTTATGTTGAACTTGGCATTGTTGTTGCCGGTAACACTGATATTCGGCCAGTTCCACGGGCTTGCAGATGGCCTGTTCCCTCATGTCGATTTGACCCATGTGCAGGGTATTGCCACAGGTAAAACGGTTAAACCCTTTGCGCCTTTCATGATCCTGATCGTAATTCCCTTTGTGCTTAGCCGCATCATGCTGGCGTTCTTTCAAGGCATCGTTGTTTTTACCGCAAACCACCAACAGATGATTTCAAAGATCACGATGTTCGGCATCGTGTTCTACCTGTTCTCGCTCAAAACATCGCAACTGCTGTTTCAGGTTTCATTGATGGACTTGCTGACTGCCGCCGTGACCACCGCCGCCTTCTACATGGTCACCTTCGCCGCAGCGATCAAACTGACGGATAAAACCCCCGATGGCAAAGCTGTGTTCTGGCACATCGCCACACGCTATATCACGCTGGCGCTGATCCTTGCGGTGTTTAACGTCGATACCTTTGGGGCAACCTTCATCCTGCCGATCATGTTTGCCTACTTCATCCAGATCGGCGCAGCTGGCTTCTTGGCTAAAATCGAGATCGAGCATCCTGCCAACACAGGCCCTAATCCTGCCCAATCCGCCTGATCATATTGATTCCCGTCGCATGAAATCCGCCCTTTAGGTACAGATTTTGCGCAGGTTCATTATCTGCCGCGACCCGCAGCCCGATTTGTGTAAACTCTTCATCCACAAGCATTGCTTCAAATACGCTCAGGGCTTGCTTGCCAAACCCTTTCCCTTGGTGTGCCGGAAGAATGCAGAAATCATAGATGAACACCGACCGCGCCTGCTGGTTCGGCTTATACCAAAGATACCCGATCACATCGGCCCTGTCGGTAATGCACAACAACACGTGCTCGGGCGTATCAACACCCTGCGCCAGATCCTCGCTGATTTCCTTCACCACTTTTTCTCGCGCTTTGTCGTGGGGCAGGCCATAGTTTGACGAAACTTCAGCCGCATAATCTGGAATGAAATATTCCAGATACCCGTCAAACTCGTCGGCCCGCATCGGTCGCAATGTTATTCCCATATTAAGCTCCCCATTCTGCTCCCATCATCTCTCGTAGACGGCTGGCGGTGCGCTCGAATTCAAACGCCCCGTCCCCTTCAACATAGAGCATTTCAGGCAGCGCCGCAGCCGTGCAAATCAAGCGCACTTTCGCCTCGTATAACGTATCAATCAAGGTTACAAACCGCTTGGCCTCGTTGAAATTTGACCGTGACAACAACGGAATGTCCTCCAACATCAACACCCGAACGGCCTCGGATACCGCCAGATAATCCGCAGCCCCCAGCGCTGTGCCGCAAAGATCAAAAAACCCGACCCGCGCCACCCCGGTGTGAAACTTCGGCAGTACCACATCACGTCCCTTAACGCGCAACACCAACGGCTCCCCCACAACGCCTGTCAACTCCATCCAAACAGTGTTCATCGCCGACCGTGCCTTTGGTCCGTGCAATACAAAATAACTGCGAACCCCGCCCAGCATATCCTGTCGGTAATCTGTCGGGCTGGCCAGTTCGTGCACCACCATCTGCACCTTGATCTGCTCGATAAACGGCAGAAACAATTGCCGGTTCAACCCGTCCTTATACAGATCATCCGGTGGCCGGTTCGATGTGGTCACCACCACCACCCCCGCCGCGAACAGCGCCTCGAACAGACGGCCTACAATCATCGCGTCAGTAATATCGCTAATTTGCATTTCGTCAAACGCCAGCAGCCGAACCTGATCTGCAATCCCAGTGGCCACAGGTGCTATCGCGTCATCCACACCGGTTTTGCGGGCCTCGTTCATCCCCGTATGAACCTCTTGCATGAAGGCATGAAAATGCACGCGGCGCTTTTCCTCAATCGCCAGATTATCCACAAACAAATCCATCAGCATGGATTTCCCGCGCCCAACCCCGCCCCACATGTATAGACCCTGCGGCACGTCCTCGGGCTTGTGAAACAACCCGCCCAAAATCCCCCGCTTGCGGACCTTGGCAGCTTCCAGATGCACCCGAATATCCTCGAGCGCTGGCAAAGCCGCGACTTGAGCCGCATCCGCCGTCAACGTCCCCTCGGCCACCAAACGGGCGTATATGTCCTGCAAACGATCAGTCATCACATATTCATATTTCGAGCGGTCCGATAAAGAAAGCCGATGTAACACACAAAGATAAATGATTTGATGCAAGCGTGATTTTGAACAAGGCTCGCAAGTCTGGAGAACACCATGACAGACCAACGCACCCCCCTCATCACCCCCGTCCTGATTGGCGGCTGTATCATCATCATGATCGGCTTTTCGATCCGCGCCAGCTTTGGCGTGTTCCAGATCCCGATCGCGCAGGAATTCGGCTGGCTTCGAAGCGAATTCTCGTTCGCCATAGCCATCCAGAACCTCGCATGGGGCATTGGCCAGCCCATTTTCGGCGCGATTGCCGAAAAAGTCGGCGACCGCAAGGCGATCATCGCAGGCGCACTGATCTACGCGCTGGGCCTCGTGCTGTCGTCCTACGCCGTCACCCCGACCCAGCACCAGTTCCTCGAAATCCTCGTCGGCTTTGGCATTGCAGGCACCGGCTTTGGCGTGATCCTCGCCGTGGTGGGCCGCGCGGCTTCTGATGAAAACCGCTCGCTCACCCTTGGCATCGCCACCGCCGCTGGATCGGCTGGCCAAATCTTTGGCGCGCCGCTGGCCGAATACTTGTTGGGTATCATGCCGTGGCAATCGGTGTTCATGGCCTTCGCCGCCCTGATCCTGCTCACCCTGTTTGCCCTGCCGATGATGCGCTCGCCCATACGTCCCGCCACCCGCGCCGAGCTGGAACAATCGATGGGGGAAACCCTGCTAAAGGCGTTCAAAGACCCCACCTTCACCCTGATTTTCCTCGGCTTCTTTTCCTGCGGCTACCAACTGGCCTTCATCACCGCCCATTTCCCCGCACTTATCACCGAGATGTGCGGCGCGATTGACCCCTCCGGCACACTCGCCTCGGTCGGTATTTCCACCACATCGGCCCTAGGCGCGGTCGCAATATCCCTAATCGGCCTCGCCAACATCGGCGGCACCATATTTGCCGGATGGCTCGGCCATCGCTATCCGAAAAAATACCTGCTCACAGGCATCTACATCGGTCGAACCATCATCGCCGCCGCGTTCATTATGCTGCCCATCACCCCGACATCGGTGATCCTGTTCTCGATTGGCATGGGCTCGCTCTGGTTGGCCACCGTGCCGCTCACATCCGGCCTCGTGGCGCATATTTACGGGCTGCGCTACATGGGCACGCTCTACGGCATCGTGTTTTTCTCACACCAATTGGGCAGCTTTCTCGGCGTCTGGCTCGGCGGGCGGATGTATGACATTTACGGCGACTACACAGCCGTCTGGTGGATCGGCGTCGGCATCGGAGCCTTCTCGGCCATCGTGCATTTGCCAGTCAAAGAAGTCCCGCTAGAGGCCCGCACCGCCTAACCCTTGCCCTGCCGCCCCAATCCCGTAGGGTGGGTGTCAACCCACTACGAGCAAAGGGCAAAGGGAATGAGCGACGCAGATTATGCCTATAAAGAGGCGCAAAGGTTGATTGCAGCGGCTTTAGCGAATAATAGTTTTACCCTTGATTTCAGCACCAAAAAAACCCGCGCTCTCACCAAGCTCCCTCCTGAAATCTCTGATCTGACGGAGGTCAAGGAACTCAACTGCGATAACACACAGGTGACGGACCTCACCCCCATATCGGGCATGACCGGAATCATAAAGCTCGACCTCAACAATACTCAAGTGACGGACCTTATCCCCATATCAGGCATGACTGGGATCGAGTTTCTCTTGCTCGACAAAACAAAGGTAGCGGACCTTACCTCTATCGCAGGCATGACGGGGATGATATTGCTCTCGCTCGACAATACAGGGGTGGCAGACCTCAGCCCGATTGCAGGCATGACGGGGATGACATTTCTCTCCCTTAGCAACACACCAGTGAGGGACCTCACCCCCATTGAGGGCATAACGGGGATCACAGCTCTTTACCTCACCAACACACGGGTGACGGATCTTAGCCCCATCGCAGCCATGATGGAGATCAAAACGCTCTACCTCAGCAGCTCACAGGTGGCGGACTTGCGGCCGTTGCTCTCACTCACGAAACTTGCAGAGGAGCCAGAATCTGGCGGCCTCACCTTCGAAGACACCTCCGCCACCCAGATGGACCTGAAACTGGACGAGCTATCAGAAATTACGGATGCTGAAGAGCGCGGCACCAAAACCTTTGCCTACCTGCGCGAAGTCGGGGGTAACTGGCCACCCATCCCCAAAACCACCCCCGACCAAGACACCATCCTCACCGTCGGCCAAACCGAAGACGGGCGGTTGGATATATCCCCCGCCATCCCCGATGCCGATGAACTCACCGACACCGTTAAACGCAAAGCCCACCAACTGTTGCAACAGGCGACCAAATCACTGGAACAAATCGCGGGCAATATGCACCCGCGTCTGGCCAGTAGCGCTCGCACCCTCTCGCTGCATATTGATTGCCCGCTGGATCAGGTCGATATGCTGGATGTGCATTTTGAACTCGAAGCCCTGCGCGGCACCTACGAGCGGCGCGGCGAGCGTAAAGGCGAGGACATCTTTGGCGACGATGTGATTGATGCGCTCGACAATGTGTTGATGATCGGCCCCGGTCTGGTGCTGGACAATGAACAGGTCGAAAAGCTCGAGGCACGGCGGGATCGTTACCGTGGTGCGCCGCCCACCCCCGATGTGCAGGCCGCCCAAGATCAATTGTCAGACGGCATCGCGCTTGACCCCGTCCTGTTTGGCGACACCATTCGCAGCTACAGCGTGACGTTCAAAGATGGCCATGCAGAGGGTAGTGAAAGGTTGCAGGCGGGTCAGGGTATTCTGAACAAGAATACGGTGATCAAAGTTGGCTCAAGCGTCGCCATCTTCGTTGCTGGCGGAATGGCAGGTGGCCCACTCTCTGCCCTAGGGAATGAACTGTTAGCGTGGCTTGTCGCCCAGTCCGAAACCATCAGCGTTCTGGCACCCACTTGGGGCACCGCATTCGAGGCATGGATCACCCCGATCATCATGCACGCCCGCGAGGCCAATGTTGCCGCCCGTGCCCTGTTAAAGCGCCCAGATTAACCCCGTCAAAAGCTCATATGGAATTCATATGCGATTCATATGGTTTTCATATAGCCCAAATCGGCCCTGTTTTCACACCTCGCGCAGGAATTCCTGGATCGCTTTGATCACCTCTTTCGGGTGGGTGTAGGTTAGGGAATGGGGCGCATTCGGGATCATGGTTTGGCGGGTATTGCGGTTTAGTTCCGCCAATTTCCCAAGGCCGGAAATCGGGATAACCGCATCGGCTTCGCCCCAGATTGCCTCGACCGGAATACCGGATTTTGCAAGTGTTTTGTGTTCCCGATCCAGCGTGTTAGCCAGCAGGTTCCGCTGGCTGGACAGCACCGCAGGCAGGAACCCGCGAACATAGGTATCGGCCGTTTGCATCGCGTAGATATCCGGCACGGCTGATGGCGTTTTAGCGTCGGATTTCAAATCCTTACGCAGAAACCAGCCACCAAAGACCATCACCAGCCAATCCCCGATAAGCGGTGTTTTTGTGATGAAACTATGCAGCCGGTTCGGAGCAATCCCCAACCCCGCAGGCGCCAACAAAATCAGCCGTTCCAGCATGTCGGGATGTTTGGCGCCGTAACAGGTGGCAATCGCCCCGCCCATCGAATACCCCAGCAGCATGATACCGCCGTCAACACCTTGATCTTCCAACAATTCTTCTAGCTGTCTGTTAAAGAACTCAGCATCCTGCCGCCCCGCAACACGGTCCGAATATCCGCGCCCGTACAGATCATAAGTCAGCACCCGATAACCCATCCGGTTCAGCCCTTGCACCAGCGCATCCCAGACGTAACTGGGGGTGGTTAACCCATGCACACAAACCGCCACAGGCCCCTTAAGTGGCCCGCTCCATTGGTAATGGGTTTTGCCGCTGGGCAGGTCTGCGAATTTCCCTGGTGCAAGTTTTTGGGCCTCGTCGTCCATTGGGCTGCGACGCCAATGGGCAATAGCTGGGGCCGCGGCGATGATGATGAGGAACAGTAAAACCCAGCCCATTATTCGCTCCCCCAAATCACCGGAAACCAATCCTCGCGCAGCCGTTGCCCCGCCACCATTTCATGCCCCGGAAAAGGCGGCGAAGTGCGGCCCGGTCGCGCCACATATCGCGCATCATCCCCGAGCCATCGCAGGCTCAGGGCGCGCCGCGTCGTGTCGCTGAAATTACCACGGGCACCGTGGACTGTGCGGTAGTCAAACAGCACCGCATCGCCGGGTTGCATCGGCCATTCCAGCACCTTCATATCAGCCGGATTTTCATCAGGGTCAGGCACTGGAATCCAGTCATGATCACCCTCGTAAAAATCGCTGTCATCAGCCCAGCTGACAGGACGCACCATACGGTCCCATTTGTGGGAACCAGCGATGAAACGCAGGCTGGCTTCAGCTACAGGATCAAGCGGCATCCATATGCTGACGGTCTGTTCGCCCCCGACGAAATAGTAGGGGCTGTCTTGGTGCCACGGAGTCGGGGTAGGTGTGCCGGCCTCTTTAACCAACACATGGTCATGATAAAACTGCGCTGTGCCCGATTGCATGACCGTAGCGGCCAATTCAGCAGCAGGGCTATCGCGCATGATCTGTTCAAATTCGGGGATGCGTTGCCAGTTGCAATAATCGTCAAAGAACCGCCCTTTGGCCACCTCGTTTTCCGAAGCATACTCGCTGGGGTCCGCCAAATTACGCGCCACACCTGCGGCCATGACATCGACCCAATCAGCGAACAGCCCTTCAACCTTGATCACACCATCACGTTGAAAGTCCGCTATTTGCGCAGCTGAAATCATCGTTGCCTCCAAGTGTCTAGAATGTAGCGGCTGACCATCAGATCCAGATGGGCGCCACCACCGTTTTTGAACAGGGTAATTTCGCAGTCAGTATTGCGCTTAAATGCACCGGATGCCAGGTCGTAGTAGTCGGCAATTATATCATTCCGCGCTATCACCCCGCTGGCCAGTGGTATCATCAATTCACCGATATGGTTTACTGTGGTCTCGAAACTATCAACAAAAATCCGTGACCGTTTTAGTGCCGCATTGTCCGCCTCGCGCATGTCGGGGCGATAGGCCCCGATCAGGTCGATGTGCTGGCCCGCCTGTAACCATTCGCCTTTGATCAATGGTGCGGTAGCCATCGTGGCAGAGGTGACAATGTCAGCCGCGCGCACGGCGGTTTCCAAATCTGTCGCGGCTTTTGTATCGGGATATTGGGCAGCCATTTGAACGGCCGCATCGGAGGATCGGTTCCAGATGGTGAAGGCCGCCTCGGGAAACGCCGCGCCATAGGCATCCCGCAGGGAGTGGCCCACGGTGCCCGCGCCAATGATCAGGATGTTGCGGCTGTCGGGGCGGGCCAGTTGTTTGGCGGCCAACAGGCTGTCGCCTGCGGTTTTCCATTTGGTCACCAGATGGAAATCGATCAGCGCTTCCAGTTGTCCGGTATCGTCAGAAAACAGGTTTACGGCTCCGTTCACCACGGGCACGTTTTGGGCGGGGTTGTCAGGGAAAATCGTAGCGGCCTTAACCGCCAGCCCCATGCCGTCAATCCACGCCGCGCGGGACAAAAGCGTGTTGTCGCCCTGATACAGTAATGTGTCTGCGATCTCGGCTTTGGGCAAAGTATGCGCCTGGATTAGTGTGTCGCATAGCGCATTCCAGTCCAGCAATGCGTTGCCCTCGTCAAACCCGATGATTTCAAAACTCATAACGCGGCTTCCTCTGATGTTAATACCCCGTGCCGAACCAGCGCATTCGCCCAACCTTCGGGCCCGTTAAACTGGTGTGTTTGCCACCCGCGTATGGCTGCTGCGCCAATATTTTCGCGCATATCATCAGTGAACAACAGCGATGCGGGCGACAGGCCACTGCCCTGTTCTAGCATTTCGTAAATACGTGCATGCGGTTTCACTTCCCGCAAGTGACCAGAGACATATTTCTGATCAAACTCGTTAAAGAATGGATAGTGCTTGGCGGCTGTTTCAAAGGTGCCAATGCCGAAATTTGATAGGGCAAAAACCGGTGTGCCCTTGGCGCGGATTGCATGCAACAAATGCACCGACCCTGAAATTTCGGGTGCTGCCATTTCAATCCAGCTGTCGTGCCACAGCCGGATTTCTTTGCTGTATTCTGGATGCGCATCGGCGAAGGCATAGACGGTTTCTTGAAAGGGTGCGCCCAGATCAATGCGCTCGTTCATGCCGTAGATATCCACAGCCTCAAAAAACGCACGCCTCCGCTGCGGGCCAATTTCGCTGTCGTAAAACCGTTCAGGGTGCCATTCGATCAGCACCCTGCCGATGTCAAAAACCACAGCTTTAATCTGGCCCATGCGCCGCTTCTTTCATCGCTTTGTTCAATTCACTATCCAGCGAGGAAAGGAAACGCGACCGGTCCGCTTTTGTAAAGGCTTTCCCGCCGCCTTGACGGAACGGATCAGCCGCGCGCAGGTCGCTCATCAGATCACGAGTGGCTAGGATATTACCGATGTTGGCTGTGGTAAAAACCTCGCCGTTATGTTGCAATACACGGGCACCTGCTTCGATACATTTAGCCGCCAGCGGGATGTCACCTGTCACCACCACATCGCCACGCCCAGCACGATCCGCGATCCACATATCCGCTACATCGGGACCATCAGGCACGAACACCAATTCGACCAGCGGATTTTGCGACGGGCGCAAGCCGCCGTTGCAAACCACATACATTTTCAGCCCGCGGCGGGTGGCGACACGCTCGGCTTCTTCTTTGACCGGACAGGCGTCGGCGTCGATGTAGATGGCTGTCATGGAAATTCTTTCATGTTGTCTAAAACGTGCCGACCCAGGAAATCACCAGCGAGATAGTGAGTATGCTAACCAGTGTCGAGATCAGAATCGTTGCCGAAACGCGGTGTGGCGCGACATTGTAATGCTGGGCCAGAATATAGACATTTCCTGCGACCGGTAGCGATGCAGCCGCGATCATAACGCCTACGTCAAACCGCACCACATCAAAGATCAGCAAGGCGCAGATGCCCACAGCGACCGGATGCAAAACCAGCTTTGCAAAGGACAGCCAGATCGCCACCGATATCCGCTCGGCAGATTTGTAGGCCAGCGATGCGCCAATCGCAAACAGCGCGCCCGGGGTTGCCGCGTCACCAAGGATGGTCAGGAATTCGTTGGCGGGGGCAGGAATGGGCAGGTTGGCAGCAGACCACAACAGGCCCGCTGCCATCGACATGACCATCGGGTTTCTCAACAGGCCTTTGCCGACGCTGGCGAATACCCCGAAAGACATGCGCCCATCGCGGCTGCCGGTGATCAGGATCACGACCAGACTGGAAAACACGATCAGGTCAATGGAAAGGATCATCATGATCGGCCCGATTGCGGCCTCGCCCAGCAGGACCGCCAGCATCGGCAGGCCCAGAAACCCCATGTTGCCAATGATGCCGCACTGTGCCTCGATAGCGGCCTCGGCCACCGACAACCGGCGCGCCTTGGCGACCAGTGTGACCAGTAGATAGACCACCATAGAGCCGAGCAAATAGGCGCTGGCGAACTGGGCATCAAACAGCTCAGTCACGGGCAGGGTGGCGGCGAAACGAAACAACATCGCCGTCAGGGCAAAGTAAAATACGAATTTCGTCAGATAAGCAGTCGCCTCTGCAGGGAAGAACCGCGTGCGGGCCGCAGTATATCCAACCCCCATCAGGGCAAAAAACGGCAGGGTTTTAAGGAAGATTTCCAGCATACTCTTCCCTTAGCATTCCATCAGCAGTGGTGCTAGCCCCCGCCAATCAATACCCCCGCAGCAAACACCAATGCGCCGCCCAGCACCACCTGAAAAGTGGCCCGCATGATGGGCGTGTTCATGAATTTATATTGCAGCCAGACGATGACCCATAATTCGACGAATACCACCATAATTGCGATGGAAGTTGCGGTCCAGAAATCGGTAATCAGATAGGGCAGGGCGTGACCCAACCCGCCAAGTGTTGTCATCACACCCGACGCAATGCCGCGTTTTACGGGGGATCCGCGGCCAGACAGCTCGCCATCATCTGATGCAGCTTCTGTGAATCCCATCGAAATCCCCGCACCGATAGAGGCTGCCAACCCGACCAGAAAAGTGGTCCCTGTATTATGCGTGGCAAAAGCTGTGGCAAAGATCGGCGCAAGGGTGGAAACCGAACCATCCATTAGGCCAGCCAACCCTGGCTGAACCCATGTCAGCACAAATTGACGATGCGCAGTTCTGTCCTCATTGGTTTTTGCACCATCTCCCAGATGTTCGGCCTCTAGCGCATTTGCGGCGGCCATATGTCCGGCTTCTTCATCCGCCAAGCTTCCAAGCAATTTGCGTGTTGCTGCATCAGAAGTTTCCCGCGCGGCTTTGGTGTAAAACGCTTCGGCATCCTTCTCCATTTTCGCGGCTTGTTCGCGGATCCGTTCAAGCCCCAGATTTTCGATCAACCACACAGGGCGGCGGGCATAAAACCCGGCAACATGTTCACGCCGGATCAGCGGAATGACTTCACCAAAGCGGGATTGATGCAAGTCAATCAAACGGCGGCGATGCCCGTCTTCCTCTTTGGCCATGCCATCAAACACTTTGGCCGACGCGGGGAAGTCCTCGCGCAGGCTTTCTGCATAGCCGCGATAAATCTGGGCGTCGTCCTCTTCTGACGATATCGCCAGTGCGATGATCTCTTGTTCTGTTAGATCGGAAAACCGACGGCGGTTGCTGACACCGGGTATCATGGAGGGCTCCTTTATTAGAATTGTTCTAAATTACAGAACCTACCAGCAAGGGCAAGAAAAATAAATGAACCGTTTCGTTCATTTTTTGCTTGCTAACTAAACTGTTCGGTTTATATATGATTCTGAACGAAACAGTTCACATAAGGATTTGAACTATGACACATACAAAATCAGCCATCCTAGGCCTTGCATTTGCCGCCCTTGCTGCCCCTGCATATGCGGGTGGGTTTGCCTTTGATCTGCCCCGCCTGACATTTCCCGATCCAAAACCACCCGTGGTCAGCCAGGCATGCACAACCTCGGCGACCCTTACAGCCGACAATTGCACAACAGAATAACCACTCACGACCCCTCTTCCCTGAGGGCCAACTGGGCAGGCATCGCGCCTGCCCTTTTTCATCTTTTCTTGCCCAAACTGAACTGTTCAGACTATAGTCCAGTTCCTATGAGGAGAGAACAATGACAGCCACCGAAGACAAGATCAGAAAAGGTCGCAAATACGATCAGGTTCTAGAGGGCGCGCGCACTGTTTTCATGAAGGACGGGTTTGAGGGGGCGAGCGTTGATGACATCGCCAAAACTGCAGGCGTGTCCAAGGCCACGCTCTATAGCTACTTCCCTGACAAGCGCCTGCTGTTTGCCGAGGTTGCCAAATGTGAATGTCATCGGCAGGCAGACAATGCGCTTGAGGTGGTGACAGATGATGCAAGCCCGGCCGAGGTTCTCTATGCGGCGGGATCAAAGATGATTGAATTCTTCACGTCCGAATTCGGGTTAAGCATGTATCGCATCAGCACCGCAGAATCAGGGCGGTTCCCCGAGTTAGGTCAACGGTTCTATAAATCCGGCCCGCTATTGGTGCGTGAACGTCTGGTCCAGTATTTCCACGAGGCCGTTG
>NZ_JBSMEZ010000160.1:0-20767 GCF_056498605.1 Profundibacter sp. | reverse complement strand
GAATGGGAATCCCTAAACGTCAACAGGCCCTATTTGGCCTTGAAAATCTTGAGCCGGAAATAATTGCAAAAATTGAGCAAGACAGTCAGATTGTTACCTATTCACCTGACATAATCGCATTTTACCCCGGCAAAGCCTGCACAAGTTTCCTGTGGTTTTTGGACGGCTCTTTAAGGGTTCGTATTATTGCGGAGAATGGGCAAGAAATTACGCTTTACCGCGTTAAACCTGGCCAAACTTGCGTGCTGACCACATCGTGTCTGCTTTCGCGGCAAAATTACAGTGCAGATGCCATTGTCGAAGAGGATATTACGGCCATTGCAATTCCGCAGAACCTTTTTCGTGAATTGCTGGTAGCATCAAGCAAGTTTCACGATCTTGTTTTTCAGACGTTTAGCGGGCGGATTGCCGGTTTGATCTCCGGATTTGCAGAAATTGCCTTTGCAAGCCTGAACCACCGGCTGGCGAGGTTGTTATGTGATCAGGCCACGGGTGGCATTGTGAATATGACCCACCAAGATATAGCTAGCGAACTGGGAACAGTGCGCGAAGTTGTTAGCTGTATATTGAAAGAATTTGAAAAGCAGACGCTGATATCTCTTCATCACAGAAAAATTATGGTCCGGGACATCGAAGGTCTTAGACATATCCACTGATGGGGTTCAGGCCAAGTGGGATTGAGGCGGTGAATGCTCCAATCCCATCTGATATCATACTTTTAGCAAGAACTAACCGATGCGCGGTTCGAGCACTTGATGGAAGAGGAGTGACGCCTTGTGGCGTTTCAACAGTCGGGCGAAACAGCGGGATTTCGTTTGAAAATGTGTAGAATGCCAACAGGCCCTAGTTGGTTCGCATTTCCATCCACAATGGCCTGTGATCTGAAAGATGGAATTTGGTATACCTTGCGAACATGCTGATCGCCTTGCTGTGCGTGAGCGATCCGGCAAGGTCATCCCATTTGGATTTGAACACGGCATTGTCAAAGTCAAAAACCCCTGATTTGCTAACCTTGCCCCTTAACGCAGTCGGGGACAGTGCTATTTGATCGTAGGTTTTATCATTCCCCAGATTGGAGCCGCCGATATGCGACATCTGGGTATTATCCACACCGATAGTCTGGTCAGAAACGTAGTCCAGAGATTGCCAGCCAAATTTCTTAAGGGCTTTGACTGTTGATTCATTCTGGTCCATGTTGGGAATGTTCATATCCCCCAGCAGAATAATGTCGCGGTCCCATGCATTGCCACCAGAGCTTACCCGCTCTGCCCACCTTGAAAGCGCAAATATCTCTAGCACCCGACGCGCATATTTCAGTTGCTTTGCATCGGTGGAAGAGTTCTGGAACGCCCCAAAATACAGGTGAACATTAGCCAGCACAAAGCCTAACTTGCCACAGCGAAAACTGCCGATATATGGATTGCGGTCAAAAGGAACGAAGCGGTGGTTTTTGATCGTTCTGGTCTGATCCTGGCCGCCCTTCCTAAAATGAACCTTAACGGTTCGCTTTGGATACTCCCGCTTGGTTAACGCGACTTCGCCCCATAGTTTATCAATCTGGACTTTATCTTTGCGGTAAATATAGGCGAGGCGTTCCGCATTTCCGGCTTTGTCCGACATCACAAAATCAAAACCGCCGTCCATGCCGCGAACGATTTTCTCAAAGGTTCTGAAGTTATTATTTACTTCTTGAACTGCGATCAGGTCAAATCTGCTGAGCATATGGGATAATATCAGTAATGCGCGCGGGGGCCGTTTTTGTGCGCCAAGATTGGCGATATTCCAACTGGCCAACAGTAGCCTGCCATTGCGACTGGTAGGCACATTCCGCATCTCGAAATGTTGGTCTATGGCTGTAATTTCTTCGTCGGCGTTATATCGGTAGCTTGGACTAGGCTCTTTAAATGGAATGGCCATTGCTAATTACCCCTCTAAATAGAAACTCACATACCACATTTTTGTTGCTTATTGGGGCAAATGAATTTTTTGCCTCAACATAGGAATAGCATCTAGGGTCACAGTGCAGTTTTTTATCGGGCATTCTATTTGCAATATTGCACTTACTCCTTCTAGTGTAACGGTAATTGTCCAAATTTGCACAGGTACTGCAATGAACAACTGGGATGAAATCCGCACGGCCTATCACGTTGCCCGCGCCGGAACCGTCAGCGGGGCGGCGCAGGATCTGGGTGTGCACCATGCCACCGTGATCCGGCATATTGATGCACTAGAAGCGCAGATGGGCACCAAGCTGTTTCAACGCCATGCGCGGGGCTATACCCCGACCGAGGCCGGTGCCGATCTGTTACGGGTGGCCCAGGCGACGGATGACCAATTTGCGCAACTTGCCGGACGGATACGCGGGCAGGGCGATACGGTGACGGGGGAACTGGTGGTCACGTCGCTGGCCAGTTTTTCACATGTGTTGACGCCGGTCCTGGTGCGGTTCCAGCAAGAACACCCCGATGTTTCGGTGCGCTATCTGACAGGATCACGCCTGTTCCGGCTGGAATATGGCGAGGCCCATGTGGCCATTCGGGCCGGGTCACCACCGGATCAGCCCGACAATGTGGTGCAGAAATTTTCAACCGAATGCATCGCGCTTTATGGCTCTAAAAGCTATATCGAGACCAATGGTATGCCCAAAAATGAAGATGATCTGGGGTCGCATCGTTTTGTCAGTTATGACGAGCCGCAATCGCGCGCTCCTTATCATCAGTGGCTAAAGGACAATATCGCGCTAGAGCAGGTCACGTTCAGGGTGGCGGATGACCGCAGTCTGCATCAGGCAATTCTGGCGGGGGCCGGATTAGGGTTTATGGTCGAGCGGATTGCCGAGCGCCATCCGGATCTGGTGCAGGTGTTGCCATCGCGCGGGGAATGGGCCGCACCCTTGTGGCTGGTGACGCATGTGGATTTGCACCGCACGGCCAAAGTGCAGACATTTCTGAAATTCCTGAAGACCGAAATGGGCATAGAGACCGCATCATGACGGGAAACATGCGTGGGCATCTGGCGATGCTGTTGTTTTCGGCGCTGGTGGCGGGGTCCTTCAGTCTGGGCTCAATGGCGGCGAATGAAATTGCGCCAGCAGCCCTGAACACGGTGCGGTTTTTGATCGCTGGTGTGGTGATTGGCGGTGCCGCGATGCTGACAACGGGGTTTAAGCGCGCGGATTTTGCTGCCCCGTGGCGGTATCTGGTGCTGGGCGGGCTGTTTGCTGTGTATTTCGTGCTGATGTTCGAGGGGTTGAAAACCGCAACGCCGGTTAGCTCGGCCGCCGTATTTACCCTGACGCCGGTGATGTCGGCGGGGTTTGGATACCTGTTGCTGCGCCAGATCACCACGGCGCGGATGGCGCTGGCACTTAGCATTGGGGCGATAGGGGCGTTGTGGGTGATTTTCCGCGCTGATATCGCGGCGCTGTTGCGGTTTCGTATTGGCACCGGCGAGGCGGTGTTTTTCTGGGGCTGCGTGATGCACGCGATTTATACCCCGATGGTGCGTAAACTGAACCGCGGCGAGCCTGCGATTGTGTTCAGTTTCGGGGTGCTGGTGGCGGGGTTTTTCATTTTGCTGGCCTATGGGTGGCGCGACTTATGGGCCACCGATTGGGCGGCGCTGCCTGCAATCGTCTGGATCACGCTGGCCTATGTTTCAATCGCGGCGAGTTCGATCACCTTCGTGCTGCTGCAATTCGCGGCCCTGCGCCTGCCCGCGTCCAAGGTGATGGCCTATACATACCTTGTGCCCAGCTGGGTGATCCTGTGGGAAATCGCGCTGGGCAACGGCGCACCTCGCGGGTTGGTGCTGGCGGGGATCGGGCTGACGGTGGTGGCGCTGTGGATGCTGTTAAAGGACGAAGTGTGATTGATCCGCATCAACGCAATCCGTGGCGGTTTGGTGTAAAATCCGGCGCGTAATGTGAGGAGGCCACCATGCCCGGTGCAACCAACCGCGCCGATCTGATTGCCACAACTGAAAAGGAATTCACCAAGTTGGCGGGTTTGTTGGAGGGGGTGGATGATGATCTGGCCAAGCGCCCGTTCGAGGACGGAGTGAGCATCAAGGATGTGATTGGCCATCGCGCCCATTGGACGGGGATGTTCTTTGACTGGTTCGCCCAAGGGCAGGAAACAGGTGCGGCTGATATTCCGGCTAAAGGCTATAAGTGGAACCAATTGAAGGCCTATAACGCCAAATTGCGCGACGATCAGGCTGGCTTAAGTTGGGGCGAGGTTTTGGCGATGCTGGAACAAAGCCATGCGCGGTTGCTGGATTTCATCAAGGGGATGAGTGAGGCTGATCTATATGGCGCACCGATGGCGGGCGGTGGTAATAAATGGACCACGGGGCGCTGGGCTGAAGCTTCGGGTGCGAGCCACTATCGCTCTGCCGCCAAATACGTGCGTGCCTGTTTGCGGGGGTAGGATGCCTCCGGCGGAGGTATTGATAGCGCTTTGCATTCCTAAATAAAATGAGCATCAGAATTCGCCCGCTCTTGGGGTGAATTGTGTTTCCGCAAAATGCAAATTGCTACAAGGAAAAGAAGAAGCGATAATTTAAGTCAAATTATTTCTACTTGGTCTGGTTTCTTTTTCGCTTAAATATCCCCCGCGCAGAGCGCATAGAATCTCTTGTTTAGCCGTTTAGTTCTTCTTTTAAGAAGCGTTCGAACGCATCCAGATTGATCGCTTCAAACTGACCGAACCCCTGCATCCAGATGCTGGCGTCGCGCATCGCGTCAGGCTCCAGTTTGCACCATTTCACCCGCCCGCGCTTTTCCTGACTTATCAAACGGGCGCGGGTCAGGATGATCAGGTGTTTCGAGATTGCCGCGAGCGACATATCAAACGGTTCGGCCACATCCGTCACCGCCATGTCATCCTCGAGCAGCATCGCGAGGATGGCGCGTCGGGTTGGGTCGCTTAGGGCTGCGAAAGTGGTGTCGAGCTTGGTGGTCATGCGGGAGGGGTATGCGCAAGGCGGGGTAATCGTCAACCATTTGGTTGAATAATGGGTTTTGATGGGAATCTGGTGCGAGTGTGGATTTCCGGTTTAGGTATTTCGCCGAAGGGTGATACAGATACATATTTATCAATATGTTACGCCTAAGGCAGGTGGGGACCTTCCCGCTTGACTCATGCGCCCTTGATACCTAGGTTTCGCGAAACTGTCTGAGGGAGGCTTTAGCCATGTCCGATGCGCCTGATCCAGATCGGCTGAATAAGCTGAGCGAGCGGATTGAAGCGGTCAAACGGGCGGGGGAGCCAAAGCCCAAGGTCGCAACGAACATCAGCCACGCGCAACATGCGTGGCGGATGATCATAGAGCTAACCGTCGGTATCGCTATCGGCGTTGGCATTGGATACGGATTGGATGTGCTGTTTGGCACGATGCCATGGTTTCTGGTGCCGTTTACATTGTTAGGGTTCGCGGCGGGCATCAATGTGATGTTGAAGACTGCCAAAGAACTACAAGAAGAAAACGCGGCTGATCAGGCCGAGATGAATGAGGGGAACTAGACGTGGCCGCAGAAGCACAAAGCGAAGGCATGCAATTCCATCCAATGGAGCAGTTTACTGTTGAGTCATTGTTCGGTGGGCCAATCAACTGGTACACACCAACCAATGCGACATTGTGGATGGGGTTGGCTGTTTTGGCGATCATCGGCCTGCTGGTTCTGGGTACGCGCAAACGTGCTATCGTGCCATCGCGCACCCAGTCGATTGCGGAATTGGCCTATGGTTTTGTTCATTCGATGGTCGAGGATGTGGCTGGCAAAGACGCGCTGAAATACTTCCCCTATATCATGACGCTGTTCATCTTTATCGTGTTCTCGAACTTCCTCGGGCTGATCCCGATGAGCTTTGTGACCACTTCGCATATTGCGGTGACTGTTGTGTTGGCGCTGATGGTTTTTATCAGTGTGACGCTGCTGGGCTTCTACCTGCACGGCATTAAATTTCTGGGCCTGTTCTGGGTCTCGTCGGCACCATTGGCCTTGCGCCCCGTGTTGGCGGTGATCGAGATCATCTCGTATTTCGTGCGCCCCGTCAGCCACTCTATTCGTTTGGCCGGTAACGTCATGGCGGGTCACGCGGTGATCGAGGTGTTCGCTACATTCGCAGGCTCGCTGCTGATCGCGCCACTGGCACTGGTGGGCATCGTTGCGATGTTCGGCATGGATGTGCTGGTGGCCTTCATTCAGGCCTATGTTTTCACTATTCTGACTTGTGTTTATCTAAAGGATGCGCTGCATCCATCGCACTAGTCGGACCCGACAATCATACTAATTACACGCTAAATTCCAACGTAAGGAGAATACACTATGGAAGGCGATATCGTAGAAATGGGTAAATTCATCGGTGCAGGTCTGGCCACTATCGGCATGGGCGGCGCAGCGATCGGTGTGGGTTCAATTGTGGGCAATTTCTTGTCCGGTGCCCTGCGCAACCCTTCGGCCGCTGGCGGCCAAACAGCTATGCTTTTCATCGGCATCGCATTTGCCGAGGCTTTCGGGATTTTCTCGTTCCTCGTTGCACTGCTGCTGATGTTTGCTGTCTAAAAACTAAGAGCCAATCCTTACGGTTGGGCTGCTTTGGATAAGCCATAGCAGCCCGATGTAATAATAGGTTCCTAGGAGGACGACATGGCTGCAGAAACACATGAAGCCGCAGGGCAGATGGCAGAACCCTCGGGCATGCCACAGCTGGATTTTGCGACTTTCCCGAACCAGATATTCTGGTTGCTGATCACGCTGGTCGTGATCTATCTCGTCTTGTCGCGCGTGGTTCTGCCGCGTGTCGGTTCGGTTTTGTCCGAACGCCAAGGCACGATTACCAATGATATTGCGGCAGCCGAAGAACTGAAGCAAAAGGCTGTGGAAGCGGAAGATGCCTATAATAAGGCATTGAACGATGCCCGCGCTGAATCACAAAAGATTGCAGCCGAGGCCAAAGCCGAAATTCAGGCCGAGCTGGATATTGCGATTAGCAAAGCCGATGCTGAAATCGCCGCCAAATCCGCCGAGGCCGAAGCCGCGATTGCCACTATCCGCAAGGGTGCTGTGGCGAGCGTGAAAAAGGTCGCTGGCGATACGGCCAAAGAGATCGTTGCATCAATGGGGGTTAAGGCGGATGCCAAGACCGTTACCGCAGCGGTTACCGCACGGATGAAAGGATAGGATGATGAGAAAACTGACAATCCTGTTTGCTGTGGTAGCGTCACCTGCGCTGGCCGCCGAAGGCCCGTTCGTATCAATGGGTAACCCCGAGTTCATGGTTCTGGTCGGGTTTATCCTGTTCCTTGCTCTGCTGGCGTATTTGAAAGTTCCTGGCCTGTTGGGCGGGATGCTGGACAAACGTGCCGAGGGCATCAAATCGGATCTGGATGAAGCCAAGGCGTTGCGCGAAGAAGCGCAGACCATTCTGGCATCTTATGAACGCAAGCAAAAAGAAGTTCAGGAGCAGGCTGACCGCATTGTCGAGGCCGCCAAGGTCGAGGCGCAAAATGCTGCGGCAGAAGCCAAAGAGGATCTGAAGCACTCCATCAAGCGCCGTTTGGCTGCCGCAGAAGATCAGATCACATCAGCACAGGCATCCGCCGTCAAAGAGGTCCGCGATAGCGCGATTGTGGTTGCTGTGGCGGCTGCGAACGACGTGATTGCCAAGCAATTGACGGCTGCGGACGGCAATGCGCTGATTGAGGACGCGATCAAGGATGTGGCCGCGAAGCTGCATTAAGCACTGCCTGATTGAATGAATTGAAAACCCGGCCTTTGTGGTCGGGTTTTTCGTTTGGGGGCAATGCTTCTCTACACCATCAGTTAGACGCCAGCTATGAGCCCAAATTGACCAAACCAAGGTAACATGAAACGGTGCCTTGAAGGCATAATGGCAAAGTTAGGCGCACTCATGTTTCAGATACTCCGCAAAGGCGAGGTTATTGGCACTTCGGCACTCGAGGCGGGAGATGCACCGATGGGGTGTGCGGAAGGGGTGTTTCATCCACATGCTGGTTTCGTGAGATTCAGAAGTTCGACTTTACCGGAGCAAGATGATGACCTGATGTTGAAGCGTTGGGTCGGTCTCTCAGTCGCTATGTCTGATGGGAGCCCAATATCTTGTTTAGATGTTGTATTATTCGAGGCTGATTTTGGAACTCACCGTGAGCTTCGTGTTGATGTTTTGGGTGTTGCATACCCACTTTATGGCGAGCTTTTTCCAGAACATGTTCGCCAGTATGAGGAACAGTTTAAGTAGTTGAATGATATTTCTACTTGGGATGACAGCAGCGTCCGGTGCTTTGCCACCCTGCCTAATGCATCTTGCCTCCCCCATCTTTTACCTTTACCAATATCAAGCTGCCCATTCACGGGCGGTATGTTCTCAGGGCGGGGTGAAATTCCCCACCGGCGGTAAATCACAGATGTGAAAGCCCGCGAGCGCCCTCCGATAGGAGGGGTCAGCAGATCCGGCGCAATTCCGGAGCCGACGGTTAAAGTCCGGATGGAAGAGAGCGGGATTTGGGTGCGCCGCGCGAGGCGTGCCTGATGTTGTCCTGTTTTGCCTTGGGTCTTGTGCGCAAAGGAAAAGGGGCGACGCCATGACTCAGACAATGACTATAACCGGCCGCAAATCGGCTGCTTTTACGGGGGCCGCCTATATGATCGGGGCGGGCCTGACATTTGCCGTTATCAATGTGGCCAACACCCAACTTACGTGGGTATTGGGCCAAAAGTCCACGGCTGTGGCTTTTTGGGAATACTTTATCGCATTGCTGTTTAGCCTGCCGTGGGTGTTCACGCATTTGCGCAGCGCGTTTACGACCACACAGATTGTTCCCCATATTTTACGAGTCGCTTTGGCGGCTGGCGGGGTGCAGTTGTGGGTTTTGGGGTTCGCCTCGGGGGTGCAGATTTGGCAAATGATCGCGCTTTTGATGACGTCCCCATTTTTTGTAACCATCGGGTCCCTATTGGTGCTGCGGGAAACCGTTACTAAAGAGCGCTGGATTTCTTTGGCGATGGGGTTTGTTGGGGCCATGATCATCCTTAGCCCTTGGTCGGATACGTTCACCAGTGCTGTGCTTTATCCGCTGGGGGCCTCGTTTTTGTGGGCGATGTATTCACTGGTCACCAAGCATATGACGAAAACCGAAAACAACGATACGCTGACCCTGTATTTGCTGCTGCTGTTAACGCCGATCAATGCCGGATTGGCCTATACCGATGGCGGGTTTATTGTCAGCACGGATGTTGCAATCGCTATGGTTGTCGTTGTGGGGGTTTTGGTCGCTGTGGCCCAGTATTTTCTGGTCAAAGCCTATAGCGTCGCCGATGCGGCCTATCTGCAACCCTTTGATTATGTGAAACAACCGGTCAATATAATTCTGGGCTGGCTGGTTTATAACGAGTTGCCGGAAGGTATTATGTGGCTGGGGGCTGTGCTGATTTTCGGGGCTTCACTATATTTGCTTCGATCAGAAGCCAGAAACTAGAATAGATCAGCGCGCTTTTTCGTGATCCAGCCGAAGGCGCGCGACGGCCTCGTTATGGTCGGTCTTTTGCTGCTCCAGCAGGGCAGTTTTGACAAACCCCAGATGTGCCAAGACTGCGGCGCGGCTGGCGGCGGCATCGCGGGCCTGAAGGGCCAAGTTGATATCGCGGTGCTGGTCCAGCAGGGCGTGGCGCGTGGTGCGTTGTTTGAACATCACCTGACGGTTGTAAAACACCCCTTCGCGCAACAGGTCATACATGGATCGCATCATGTGCAGCATGATGACGTTGTGGCTGGCCTCGATGATCGACAGGTGGAATTGGGCGTCCAGCGTGGCCTCGGCTGCAGGGGCGGGATTGCGGCTGGCGGCTTCCATTTTCCTGAAAATGGTGTCGATCACTTGCAAGTCGGTGTCTGACGCATGGCGGGCGGCGCGTTCGGCGGCCAGCCCTTCCATATCGCTGCGAAAATCCAGATAGTCGAACACCGCCTCATCATGGGTGGCGAACAGTTGGGTTAACGCAGGCGGAAAGGTCGCGCCCAGCGTTTCGGCTACATAGAGGCCAGCACCGGCGCGACTGTCGAGCAGGCCGCGGGCTTGCAGATCGGCAACAGCCTCGCGCAAGGAAGGGCGCGATACGCCCATTTTATCGCTTAGCTCGCGTTCGGACGGCAGGCGTTCGCCGGGGCGCAGGATGCCGCGCAGGATCAGTTGTTCGATCTGGCGGGTGACAGAGTGCGACAGTTTTTCGGACTGGACGGGCTTGAATGGCATTGTGATCCTTTCGGGTGGTCAAAACATATGACCACTGGCTGGTAAGGACAACAAAAAAGGCCGGACGTTGATGTCCGGCCTTTGTATTCGTTTGGTGATGTCGCCTAGGTAACCGGACGGATCACGATTTCAACGCGCCGGTTTTGGCGGCGTCCCTCGGTCGTTTGGTTGGTGGCAATCGGATCATCCTCGCCACGCCCAAAGGAGCGCACGCGCGATGGCCGCACGCCAGCATCCATCAACACAGCCGCAACGGCGCTTGCGCGGCGCGACGACAGGTTCTGGTTATAGGCAGCGGTGCCGGTGTTGTCAGTGTGGCCCAGCACATCAACAGTGGTGTTCGGGTAATCCCGAAGGTTGTTGGCCAGTGCCCGCAAATCGCTGCGCAAGTCCGAGCGCACCAAGGCGCTGTCGGTGTTGAACAGAATATCTTGTGGCATGGTCACGACCAGATTGTCGCCGTTGTTCACGATCTTGACGTTGTTGCCCATGCTGCTGCGCAATTCAGCCGCCTGTTTATCCATCGCGTTGCCAATCAGCGCGCCAGCGCCAGCGCCAAGTGCGGCACCAATGGCTGCATTTTTGAACCGGTCGCTGCCGCTTTCACGGGTGGCCCCCAAAAGTGCGCCCAGACCCGCGCCGATCAGTGCGCCGTTTTGGGTTCGGGTGTTGCCGTTCTGTGGTTCAGGGCCTGGTTCCAGACAGCCTGACAGCGCAAAGCTGCCCACGACCAAAAGTATGATAGGTGTTTTAAGTTGCATTTTTGATGCCTCGCTCAATGTTGCCGTTCTTTGACGGGTTATAGATACAATATTGGGCGATGTTATCGAATATCAACCATTAAAATCGGCTATAAACCGCCAAAACAAGGGATTATGCGCTTTTTGCACGCACCCCTTCCCATGCCAGCATGGCCCGTTTGACGGGTAAACCCCAGTGATAGCCGCCCAATCCGCCGGATTTTCGCAAGGCGCGGTGGCAGGGAATAAGCCAACTGACGGGGTTGCGGCCAACGGCGGTTCCAACGGCGCGGGCCGCTTTGGGGGTGCCGACGGACGCGGCGATTTCCGAATAGGTGGTGACGTGGCCTGACGGGATGGCCAGCAATGCTTCCCAGACCTTGATTTGGAACGGGGCCCCAATCAGGTGCAGGTTGGCGTGACCGGATTGATCAAAAGCGGCGGTGACCCACAGGGCAAGGGGCGCGCTATCCTCGGTGAATGTGGCCCGTGGCCAGCGGGCGCACATATCTGCCATCGCCGCATCGCGCCCCGTTTCGGCGGCGAAGGCCAGGCCGCAAAGCCCCTTGTTGGTGCCCATCGCCAGCGCCAGCCCGAAGGGGGAGTCGAACCAGCCATAGCGGATGGTGAGCCCCGCGCCTTTGCGGGCGAATTCACCCGGGCTCATCGATTCCCAGCGCAGGAACAGATCGTGCAAACGGCTGCTGCCTGACAGACCAACCGCATCCGAGGTGCCCAATGTGGTAAAGTGGTCGTGCAGCAGGGTTTTGGCGTACCCAAGTGTGAGGTACTGTTGGAACCGTTTGGGCGATACCCCGACCCATTTTGAAAACAGGCGTTGGAAATGGGCGGGACTCATTTGCAATTCAGCGGCGATGTTATCCAGCGACAGGGTACGCCCGTTGGCAGCATCAATCACCTCAATGGCGCGTTTGATAACGCCGTAATGATAGGCGGTGTCGGTCATATCTGGCATTTGGCACATCCTTTGGCTGATTTAACGCTAAGCCAGAGTGGGGTGCTATGCGACCCGAAAGTTGCGCTATTGTGCGCTATTGCCCTGTGGTGTCAGGCAACCGAGAGGTGTTGCTGGATGTTGTGGTTGTTTTGCGGCATGAGCAAGGCTGCCTCTCTTGGCTTTAGACAAAACCGCGCGGTTTGCATGGTGTCGGTCTGTGCCCCAAGCAAGCCACGGATTTGCGCCTGTTTTTTGGCGGGCAATGCCGCGAGTGCCATTTTGCCGGGGAAGAAGCTTTCGACCCACAGCCCCTCGGCCAGCACAATTTCATGCTGCTCGAACATGATATGGTAGTATGAAATCTCGTGGTCGGGCAGGGTTCGGGCAACATCACCACCATTTGCAACGGATTTGATCGGGGTGAATACCTCGTCACTGCCAAACAGCCGTTCGATCTGTGGCGATTTCAGTAAAATGCGGTGTTCGGGGGAAAGCAATAAATCTTTTGCGGGTGTTTGCTTATCAATACTACGCGCGGTGATTTTTATCGGGCGTAAATTGACTGCTGATTGTAGTTTGCTGGCGCTGATGATGGTGCGGTCCGCCCATAGCACAGGTTGGAAACCGTGGTCTTTGGTTAATACGCGATCACCGGTCCTGATCCAGTCGACGGGCTGTTCGCCCGTAGCCGTCATTAATGTGGTGCCTTGGCAAAAGCAGGGCACGCTGGCCAGTTCGGAATAGAGCAGGCGGGTGTCATTCCCGTTCGCGTTATCGTTTGCAGTATAAACATCGCCAACATATTGTTCAGGATACTGCACCCCGGGGGTAAGCGGGACTGTGGCAAGGAACCCGACCGCATTACCGTCGATTTCTATCACCTCAAGATACATGACCTCGCCATTTGGCCCTGCCAATGTATAATACAACTCGTCATACATTTGGCCCGATGCGATTGGATTTCCGTTGGTATCCGTAACGGAGGCGGTCTGGGTGGTGTCATCCCCGACTTCGTCGTTGTTGTAATCCCCATCGAGATAATTGTCGTCATCAGTGATTTCAAATTGAACGCGATGTTGGGTGAAATCATAGTCAGGACGCAAGGACCACGTGCTATTGGTGGCATCATAGACCAATGCATCCATAGAATATCCGTAGGTCATCGGGGCCTCCTGCGTATAAATACCCTGCTTGAACTTGGCATAGATGGCTGCAAGGGGGCGTTAAGCGCACCAGAAATACCCTTAGAATTTGAGATGATTTCTTTGCGTTACAGGGGCTTGCTCATTGGTCAGGAATTCCGGATACCTATGGCATGGAAAAACAAATGAGTTACCAAACGATCTGCGAAGTGTTTCAGCGGTTTCACGAGATGGAGCCGGAACCCAAAGGCGAGTTGCACCACACCAATGCCTATACTTTGACGGTGGCGGTGGCGCTGTCAGCACAGGCGACGGATGTCGGGGTGAACAAGGCGACGCGCGATTTGTTCAAGATTGCCAATACACCCGAGAAGATGCTGGCGCTGGGTGAAGAGGGGTTGATTGAACAAATCAAAACCATAGGTCTGTTCCGGCAAAAGGCCAAGAATGTCATTAAAATGAGCCAGATATTGGTGGATGATTTTGACGGAGTCGTGCCGGATTCACGCGCTGCTTTGGTTAGTCTGCCCGGGGTTGGGCGTAAGACCGCCAATGTGGTTTTGAACATGTGGTTCCATCAACCGGCCCAAGCGGTCGACACCCACATTTTCCGCATCGGCAACCGCACCGGCATTGCGCCGGGAAAAGACGTGGATGCGGTGGAACGCGCCATTGAAGACAACATCCCTGCACGTTATCAACAGCATGCGCATCACTGGCTGATCCTGCATGGCCGTTACGTGTGCAAGGCGCGCAAGCCTGCGTGTGCCAACTGTATTATTAATGATCTATGCCCCTATGAGGAAAAGACCCAATGACAAAGAAATACCAGATCGTCGGTATCGGCAATGCGATGGTGGATGTGTTGGCCCATGCGGATGACAGTTTTCTGACCGAAAACGGAATCGAGAAGGGCATTATGCAACTGATCGACATGGATCGCGCAGTGGAGCTATATAACAAGGTTGGCCCTGCGACCGAGATTTCGGGCGGGTCGGCTGCGAATACGATTGCGGGGGCGGCACATCTGGGTGGGCGCGTGGCCTATGTCGGCAAGGTGAAGGATGATCAGTTGGGTGCAATTTTTGCCCATGACCTGCGATCGCAAGGGGTGGATTACGAAACCGTGTTGGCGGGGGCAGACGCTCCGCAGGAAACAGGGCGCTGTATTGTGCTGGTGGCACCGGATGGCGAACGGTCGATGAACACTTATCTGGGGGTGACCGAGTTCTTGCATCCCTCCGATATCGATATTGCGCAAATGGCCGATGCTGAATGGATTTATCTGGAAGGATACCGTTTTGACGGGCCGGAAAGCCATGAAGCGTTTGCCAAGGCAAATGCGACGTGCAAAGCGGCGGGTGGCAAGGTGTCTTTGACGCTGTCTGATCCGTTTTGTGTGGAGCGCCACCGCGATGCATTTCGTGAAATGATCAAATCGGATGTGGATTTGTTATTCTGCAACCGGAGCGAAATGTTGTCGATGTACCAGACCGAGGATTTCGATGCGGCCCTGAACGAGGCTGCCACTGAGGTCGAGATTGTAGCTTGCACCGATTCAGATCAGGGGGCGCATATCCTGTCGGGCGGTAACCGCTGGCATGCCCCTGCGATTCCGACGGATATTGTTGATGCGACGGGTGCGGGTGATCTGTTTGCCGGCGCATTTTTGTGGGGATTGACCAACGGTTACGATCTGGAAACCTGTGGCAACATGGGGTGCGTTGCGGCAAGCGAGGTGATCAGCCATATCGGCGCACGGGCCGAGGCGGATTTGGTCGAGATATTCCGCAAAGCCGGACTGATTTCGTAAAAAGATTCTATGCCTGCGCCGCGGAGTTCGCGCCGCGGGCTTGAAAGTTCTGCTTAGCCTTTTGGCCCCAGTTTTGCGTGGATTTCATCCAGATCAATTTCGCCAATCGGCATTTTATTGTTCGGATCATCTACGTCATATTTGAACATGTTGAAATCGCGTTTGTAGATTTCATAGACCAGATGCATCGAAATATCGTCAAAATAATCCGCAATCGGGTGGGCGCGTTTGGGGCCGTGGCCTTCGCTTTCGTTAAAGCGCGGGATCTTTTTCAGGTTGACCTTATGCTTGGTTTCAACCCCGTCCAGCACTTTTTGCATGCCATCGTTAAAGGTTTCGGTCGGGAAGATGTAATCATATTTCCCGCCATTCATAATAAAGGTCGACACATGGCCCGACATGGCGGACCAATGGATGTCAGGGTCCATCGGGCGGCGCCAGCGGATGGTGTCGCGGGCAAATAGCAGGAAGCGGCGGAATGATTTGATCTGGTCAAACTCGAATCCTGTTTCAGGGTCGCCAACCTCGATCCCGTATTTCTGGATCAGCAGCGGCACCAGTTTGCCGCGATAGCGCTGGCCGTTGCGCTGAATACCGCAGATCTTGTCAAAGAACGAACTGAGGATGCGCCCGTAAGGGTTTCGTACGCAGGTGAAGGCAGGCGAGGTGTGATTGGCGATATTCGCCTCGATGATCGATTGGCTTTCCTCGATTCCCCATTTGTGCATCTTGGCGGTTGCATCATGAATGTCGCCATCAAAAAATTCACCATGATCGGAATAGTACATGATCTGGCCAATGGTCGAACAGGCACATTTGGGGACAACACGATAAACGACACTTTCGCTTTCTGTCATCCAGACACCGGGAAAACCCATATTTTACACTCGCTTCTATACTTTTGTCGGGCCTGAAAAGTGACCTAACGACAATTACGCCTAAAAAAGCAAATAAATGCTGTATATTCAACGGCCATTTGCGCTATTTAGTAAACAATCTTCAGTTTTTCGGGGTAGCAGTTTCCAAAATGGCAAAAATCGCCTTTATTTTGCTTTGTCACAAGGACCCGGATGCGATTATCAAGCAGGCCGGTCGGCTAACGGCGGCTGGCGATTTTATGGCGATCCATTTTGACGCCCGTGCAAAACCGGAACTATTTAAGCAAATCCACGATGCGTTGGTAGATAACCCTAATGTCACATTCGCCAAAAAGCGGATAAAATGTGGCTGGGGCGCGTGGTCACTGGTTCAGGCGACGCTGCTTGCAGTCGAGGCCGCAGTAGATGCATTTCCGCGGGCCACGCATTTTTACATGCTGTCGGGCGATTGCATGCCGATCAAATCGGCCACATATGTGCATCAGTTTCTGGATGGTGCCGATGCTGATTACATCGAGAGCTATGATTATTTTGATAGCGACTGGATTAAGACGGGGTGGAAAGAAGAGCGCCTGATCTATCGCCACTTTTTCAACGAACGCACCCAGAAAAAATGGTTTTACGGTGCCTTCAACATCCAGAAAAAACTGGGACTGTCCCGTGAAATCCCGGCCGATTTGCAAATTATGATCGGCAGCCAATGGTGGTGTCTGCGGCGCCGCACGATCGAATGGATTTTGAATTTTACCCGAGAGCGCAAAGATGTGATGCGGTTTTTCCGTACGACATGGATACCGGACGAGACATTTTTCCAGACCCTCGTGCGCCATGTGGTCCCAGAAGATGAAATTGAGGCGCGCACCCTGACGTTCCTGATTTTTTCGGACTACGGGATGCCGACGACGTTTTATAATGACCATTATGATCTGCTGCTTAGTCAGGATTTCCTGTTCGCCAGAAAAATCAGCCCCGAGGCAAGCGAATTAAAGCGCCGGTTGGGTAAATTATATGCCAGCGGGGAAGTGGATTTCCAGATTTCCGACGAGGGGCGCAGCCTGTTCAAGTTTTTAACCGGTCGTGGTCGGATCGGGCGGCGGTTTTCGCAACGGTTCTGGGAAACCGAGAGCACCTTGGGCCGTGACCGCGAACTGCTGATCGTGGTCTGCAAGAAATGGCATGTGGCCAAACGGCTGGTGGCAAAAATTCGTGAGCTGACAGATGTTCCGGTGCTGGAATACATGTTTGACGAAGAGGGATCGGAATTGCCCGATCTGGGCGGCATTCAATCGACGCTGGGCAAACGCACCCGTCACCGCCGCGCCCTGACACGAATGCTGTTTGATTATTACGACACGAACCGGTTGTTGGTGTGTTTTGATCCGAACAACGTGGAATTGCTCAAGGATTTTTATGCGGATCGCTCGAAAACCAAAATGCTGGAGATTGATTGTGAATTCAGTGATGATTACTTGATCGGGCACGCCAAACGGGTCGGGCTGGCGGGCGAGCGCACCCCGCTTGAGACGATCAACAACCTGCTGCCGACAATCCGCTATGATGTGGTGTTTGAAAGCGACCGCATTCGGGATGCGGATTTTGAAAACCACTATCGGGTGCGCGAGGCCGTATCACCTGAGGAAAACGCGCAGGCCTTGGCCGAGTTTCTGGATATACCGCTGGAAACTGCCCGCGAGATAGCCGAAACCGAACACCTGTTTACCGATTGAGGAATGCGCATGCGCTATACCTATGACGACCAAAATATCTTTGCCAAAATCCTGCGCGGGGAAATTCCCTGCTCGCAAGTGCTTGAGACCGAGCATTCACTGGCATTCAATGACATAAGCGAACAGGCCCCGCATCATGTGTTGGTGGTCCCGAAGGGGCCTTATGTGTGTTATGACCATTTTGCTGCCGAGGCAACGGATGCCGAAATCGTTGATTTCACCCGCGCTATCGGGGCGGTTTGCCAGCAATTGGGAGTGGAGCCGGGGGCCGGGGGGGATGGTTATCGGCTGATCGCCAATTCGGGGGCGCATGCGATACAGGAAGTGCTGCATTTACATGTGCATATTCTGGGTGGGCGACCACTGGGGCGGATGCTGCAACGGGTCTGATTGATCTTGTCCCTGCGCCGTGGATCGTTATCATGGCGTGAAATATCTGATGAATGGAGCGAGCATGACCACCCAAGCCCCCGAAACCGTAATCGTCGAGAAATTCAAAGTGTCCTGTGACGGTGGCGGTGCGAACGGTCATCCGCGTGTCTGGCTGCAAATCCCGAATGAACATGGCTGGGTCGAGTGCCCATATTGTGATACCAAATTCATCCACAGAGATTACGTTGAAAAAACCTGATTTCATGGCGGCTTATTGCCCCGAGTGAAGAACATTGGTTCAGAGGGGACTGATATGAGTTTTGGCAAAGGCTGCCATTTACACCTGATTGACGGCTCGGCTTTCATTTTCCGTGCTTATCATGCGTTGCCGCCATTGACACGCAAATCCGACGGGCTACCGATTGGTGCTGTCGCCGGGTTTTGCAACATGTTGTTCAAGCAGATCGAGGATAACAAAGGGGCGGATGCGCCGACCCATGTGGCGGTGATTTTCGATCACTCCGGCAAGACGTTTCGCAATGATCTGTATGATAAATACAAAGCCAACCGCCCGCCAGCACCCGAAGATTTGCGCCCGCAGTTCCCCCTGACCCGCGACGCCACCCGTGCGTTCAACATCGCCTGTATCGAGGTCGAGAATTTCGAGGCTGACGATATTATTGCGACGCTGGCCAATCAGGCCCGTGATGCCGGTGGGCGCTGCACCATCATCAGTTCTGACAAGGACATGATGCAGCTGATCGGCGGTGGCGTTGAAATGCTGGACGCGATGAAGAACAAACGTATCGGGGTTGAAGGGGTCGAGGAAAAATTCGGGGTTGGGCCCGAGCGGGTGATCGATGTGCAAGCACTAGCCGGTGACAGTGTGGATAATGTGCCCGGTGCGCCGGGGATCGGGATTAAAACCGCGGCGCTGTTGATCAACGAATATGGTGATCTGGACACGCTGCTGGAGCGGGCAGGCGAGATCAAGCAACCCAAGCGTCGCGAGAGTTTGATCGAAAACGCCGATCTGATCCGGATATCGCGTGATCTGGTGACGCTGGTGCCGGATATGGATCTGGATTTCACGCTGGACAGTCTGGAGATGAGAGACCCCGAGCCGGATGTTCTGATGGCGTTTTTGGATGAAATGGGTTTTCGCACCCTGACCAAACGTGTGGCTGGTAAGATGGGTGTTGAAGCGCCAGAAGTGGTCGAGGTGGCTGCTGCTGTGGATGCGCCTGAAGCGGTGCCGTTTGACGCGGATAAATACGAGTGGGTCAAGGATGTTGACGCGCTGAACGCGTGGATTGAACGGATTTACGAGCGCGGTTATGTGGCGGTGGATACCGAGACCACAGGGCTGGACACCATGCGGGTTGATCTGGTCGGGATTTCGCTGTGCGTTACGGCGGGCGAGGCGTGTTACATTCCGCTGATCCATAAGGAAAGCGCTGGGGACGATCTGTTTGCGTCGGACGCATTGGCCGAGGGGCAGATGAAAACGGATGTGGTTTTGGCGATGTTAAAGCCGATGCTGGAAGATGAAAGCATCCTGAAAATCGGCCAGAACATGAAATACGACGCCAAGATTTTCGCCCGCGTTGGTGTGTGTGTTGCCCCGATTGATGACACCATGTTGCTGTCCTATGCCCTGCACGCGGGACGGCACAATCACGGCATGGACACGCTGTCGGAACGCTATCTGGATCACACCCCGATCCCGATCAAACCGCTGCTGGGGGCGGGTAAATCCGCGATTACGTTTGACAAGGTCAAGGTGGTGGATGCCGTCCCCTATGCTGCCGAGGATGCCGATATCACCCTGCGTCTGTGGGAGACGTTCAAGCCGCGCCTGCATGTGGAACAGGTGACCACGGTTTATGAAACCATGGAACGCCCTCTGGTGCCGGTTCTGGCACAGATGGAGATGTCTGGCATTAAGGTGGACCGCGATGTTCTAAGTCGTATGTCGAATGCGTTCGCGCAGAAAATGGCGGGGCTTGAGGCGGATATTCACACGCTGGCGGGACGACCGTTTAATGTGGGGTCACCCAAACAGCTGGGCGAAATCCTGTTTGATGAAATAGGGCTTGAGGGCGGTAAAAAGGGCAAAACCGGTGCCTACGCCACAGGGGCTGATGTGTTGGAAGATTTGGCCGCCGATGGCCATGATCTGCCCGCGCGGGTGCTGGATTGGCGACAGCTGGCCAAGTTGAAATCGACATATACGGACGCGTTGCAAGAGCACATTAACCCCGACACGGGCCGTGTGCATACGTCTTACGTGATTGCCGGGGCGAACACGGGGCGGCTGGCCTCGACCGATCCGAATTTGCAGAATATTCCGGTGCGCACCGAGGATGGGCGGCGCATCCGCGAGGCGTTTATTGCGGATGAGGGCAAGGTGCTATTGTCGCTGGATTACAGCCAGATCGAGCTGCGGATACTGGCGCATATCGCCGATATTGAAGCGCTGAAACAAGCGTTTCACGACGGGCTGGATATTCACGCGATGACCGCGAGCGAGATGTTCGATGTGCCACTGGACGAAATGACACCGGACATTCGCCGCCAAGCCAAGGCGATCAATTTCGGGGTGATTTACGGGATTTCCGGCTTTGGTCTGGCGCGTAATTTGCGGATCCCGCGCAAAGAGGCGCAAGGGTTTATCGACCGTTATTTTGAGCGGTTCCCGGGCATTCGCACCTACATGGATGCGACTGTGGAGTTCGCCAAGGAACATAAATATGTGCAGACCCTGTTTGGCCGCAAAATTCACACGCCTGAAATGGGGTCTAAAGGCCCGCGTGCAGGGTTCGCCAAACGCGCCGCGATTAATGCGCCTATTCAGGGCAC
>NZ_JBSMEZ010000159.1:0-17663 GCF_056498605.1 Profundibacter sp. | reverse complement strand
AATGCGTGATTATCGTTCAGGCTGCCAATCACGGGTCAATCTTGGCGGCCGCACGGGTGCGCTGACGTTCGGGCTTCCAACGCCGATGAATCCACAGCCATTGCCCCATATGCTGACGCACCACTTGTTCCAGACTGTCATTTAGGGCCTGTGTCATGGTTATCGCATCTGTGTGCGGGACCGGCGCGTCGGTCTGGATGGTGAAATCCATCCCGTTATCTGCACGAATGCCATAGATTGGCACCAGCAATGCATCCATTTTCAAGGCCATCTTCGCCGCCGAAAGGGCGGTGGGGGCCGATTTTCCGAAAAACATCAGGTCCTCGCCGCGGCCCATATACTGGTCGACCCCGAAAAAGGTCATGCCTCCGCCGCGCAGGAATTTCACCATTTCGGCCAGCCCTTTACGGCCACGTGCAAACAGCGGGGTGCCGATATGTGAAATAGCGGCCTCGTAATGGCGGTTATAATAGAGGTTCGTCATCGGCATATAAATCGCCCCGACGTGGTAGCCTTTGGCGATCAACGCAGACCGGACCACATCGTAATTGCCAAAATGCCCAGTGACCAGCACCACGGGGCGGCCATTCTTATGGGCGCTTGCCAGTGCTTCGGCACCGGGGCCTTCAATGGGGGTCTTCCTAACCCGTGAAATGAATTCATCGCCTGAATATATTTCGATCAGGCTACGGCCCGCGTTATTAGGCACCTGATAACACAGGTTTTTCACTTTGGATGGGGGCATGTCTGGGCAGGTATAGGCCAGATTTTCTCGGATACGTTTGGTAAATCCGGCAATCGGGGCCACAATCCGCGCCATGATCCAGCCCATCAACGGCACGCGCCATTTATAGGGCAGGGTCAGTAGCAGCGCGAATAAGGCGCGGATCAGCAGATCAATGAAATAATCGCCCCAGCCTTTGCCTTTTTCTGCCATTTTAGTCCTTTGGTGTTTGTTCGATAGGGCAGACATAAATGTCCCATGACCAGATCACAAGCGCCCCCCGCAAACACATCAGCTCAGGCGGGAGATTTTGGAATACCCATACCAATCATACTGTCGCGGGTGACAAGGGCCGCCAGTTCATCTGCGCTCCACCCGTCTGTGTCCTCAGGACGGGCGGGCAGCACGATGTAGCGCATATCGGCTGTGGAATCATGCACCCTGACGGTGGTGTTATCTGGCAGGATGACACCGAATTCGGCCAAAACCTTGCGCGGCTCTTTGACCACGCGCGACCTGTAGGCGCGGGATTTGTACCAATCCGGCGGCAGGCCCAACAAGTTGCGCGGATAACACGAGCACAGGGTGCAAACGATAATGTTGTGGGTGTCCGCAGTGTTTTCCAGCGCGATCAGGCGCAAGGGGCCGATGTCATAGCCCATCTCGCGGCTAGCCTCAGATGCATCCGCAAGCAGGCGTGTTTTGAACGCGGGATCGACCCATGCCCGCGCCACCACCGCGGCCCCGTTAGAAGGGCTGCGCGAATCCATCTCATCGATCTGGGCGGCAATTTCGGCGGGGGTCAGAATACCCTTTTCAACCAACAGTTCGCGCATGGCAATTTCCATGGTTTGCCAATATGTTAACGGATGATCATCATCTTCGCGGTAGGGGTGGCCCGATGGGCTCATACCGCTGTGGTGAAAATCGTCATCATGGTGGTCGTGGGGGTGATCATGTGGCATCTGCTACTCCGCCTTTTCCAGCCAATGGGCGTATATTTCGGCATCCAGCGTGTCGGACGGGTCCTCGGCATCTTTACCCCAGACTTCGCCCATTGAAAACCTAACCCGAACAAGAGGTTGCATTTCATTTTTTAGCCGATATGCCGCCCGTTCCGGATTGGCAAATTCACCCAACTCCCGTTCAATCACCCCGCATTTGCCGCGCAAATACGCAGGCGTGCGCACATGGCCCGGCGGCATCATGGTTTTAACGCGGACCTTTTCAGCCATCTTGCGCATCCTTCATTCTGGACATGGCGTCATAGGGGGTAAAGGCATCGAGCGGTGCTATTTCCATCGTAGTATAATCATGGCCGGAGCGCAGCAAACGCTTGTTCAATTCAGGAAAATCAACTGTTTCGGACGGCAGATTCTCACCACCCGTTAGATAGATTAACACCTCGGCACCGGTATTTGTAAGCTTATGGGCAGCGCCACGTGGCGGAAAGGCGGCAAAATCGCCAGCATCTATGGTGTGGTCAACGCCATCCAGCGCCAAAGTGCCATGGCCCGACAGGATATAAATCCACTCTTCCTCGTTATGATGGCGATGGGCCGGAAAAGAACATAGGCCAGCTTCAAGGTGGATAAGAGACACCGCCGCATTGTTTAACCCAGCCATGCGCGACATGGCAAACATTCGCGGTTTTGCCTCGACCACCAATGGGTGGCGATATTCAAATGGCTGCGCGGTGATGTCTGCGGTGCGCAAGACCGGCTGCATTGCAGGATCATTGCCCATCCGCGGCCTCGCCATAGGTTGCGCCACGCGCCTTGATTTGCTCCATCCGCTCACCCAATTCGGCCAATGTATAGGCGTCGGCCTCGATCATGTTCTGGTTCACGGCGGCGACCCAGCGCTCGTAATAGGACATGGTTTCAAAGGCGGCTTCGCCCATATCCTCAATGGCGCGGCGCAAACCGTCCACGGTGAAATACCCTTTAGTGGAACACAGCACCATCAACGCATCCACCCGCTTTTCCCAAAGGGCGAAATCGTGATCTTCGGGCAGCGGCGCATCTGTGTCCAGCCCGCCCATATCATGCCAGCGGCGTCCTGTTGTCTCCATAATGCCACGCTAGGGGCGGGGACGGCACAGCGCAAGCCTGAAAGAAGCCGCGATTGTTGGCTACCCCGTTCGACCGCGACGCTGACAAAACTACTCGTCTTCATCCTCGGCGACAAAGAACACTTCGCCCGCCGCTTCCAACTCGCGAATTTCGGCGACAACGGCGCTCATTGCTTCTTCGCCGTCTGCTTCTTTCACTTTGCCCAGTTCGCCCATTTCGTCGCGCATCCCTTCGGCCATACGCTTCGAGATGTTGGCAAGGATAAATTCAACCGATTCACCCAGTTCGCCGGCCTCCGCTGCCGCCAGTGCCGTGACCAGAACCGCCTGATCGACACCGCGGGTAATTTTTGGAACATCGCGCGGGTCAATGCGGGCAGGGATGTTGGCAAAGGTAAAGATCGCCTTGCGCACTTTGCTGGCAAAGGCTTCATCATCCTCGTCAAGGCCAGCCAAAACTGCGTCCCGTGTGGCGGCTGGTGAAAAGTTCAGGATCGCGCCAACCCGTTCCACCGGCCCATCATCAAATGCCTGAATTGGTACGCTGTCCAGCTGGGTCGCCAGCGATTGGCCGATCCGTTGCACCGCATCCGGTGTGACCCCGCTGGTTTGTGACACCGCATAGGTGATGCGCCGTGCCTGCTGGCCTGGCAACATTCCCAGTAAATCTGCCGCCTTCGAGACGTTCAGCTTAGACAGCATCACGGCCGCCACCTCGATGCTTTCATCCTCAAGCACTGGCAAAAGGCGCTCTGCTTCCAGCCCCATGATCCGCTCCCAAGGATCGCCGCCGCGCTTGACTCCGCCTTCACGGCGTAACCGTTCGGCCATTTGCGGGTTGATCGCCCCGTCCAGCGTATTCAAGGCTGCTTCCAGCCCGCCGGAAAATGACAAACCGATGCTGTCCAATTCTGCGATAAACTCGTCCACCACCGACACCACTGTTTCACGGCTGACACTGCGCATTGAGCCCATTTGCATGGTCAGATCCTGTTGCATATTCTCGGGCAAATCGGCCAGGGATAATTCCGCGCCCTCGGCCAATACCAACCGCACAATGATCGCGGCCTTTTGGCGCTGGCATATTTGTGCCGGTGGCGCAATAGACAGAGGGGTGAGCGCGTCAAAGCTGGTTGTAGGTTGTGGCGACAAAGCGGTGGTCACGTGTTACTTCTCCTGTCTGGTTTTGCCCATAATTGCAGAGGCCGGTTAATGTGAGCCTTACAATTGGGTCAAAGGATGCCGAAAAATATCTTAAATCACGGTTTTTTCTGTAACAATTTACCCAGAATTTCAAACAGCGGCCCCAATGCTGCCTGAGTACGTGTGGGAATTATTACAGTTTGCATCACGCTCGCAATAATTTGAAACATCGCGGCCTGATTTGTGCGGCCCTTTATCCTGAAACCGCTATTTTCATTGATCCGCACAGGTTTATGTGCGTGGACGCACACACGCACCCGTTACCTCACGTATCTGTGCGTTGAGGTGATGACCGTTCACCCCTAAATCTAAGTCATCGGAGGCACTGATGCCGCCACACAAACAAAATGCAAAACCTTGAAAAGGAACACTAAAATGAAACGTATCGCACTGACAACCGCCATCGCCCTTTCCCTTGCCGCTCCAGCATTTTCTGCTGGTCAGAATACTGTCGCTCAAGACGTGGAACTGCACTTTGCAGCGTCTGATACAGGCTCTGGATCGCGTGTTTACTTTGACGACAACAACGGCGTCAGCGCCCGTGCCGCTGTAATCTTTGCCGAACTGAGTGCAGAAGACACAGGCACACGTGGTCTGCCTATTCTGGCGGGTTCGGATGCGAATATGTCTTCAAAAGGCGGCCAGAGCTCAGTAGCTGCGGCAATCTTTGCCGAAATCAGCGCCTCTGAAAACGGCGATGATCGGTAGAAACTCCAAACCACTCACGGAATTACGAAAGGGCCCCGATGATGGGGCCCTTTTTTGCAGTTGTGCCTTAATTCTAGCCAAACACCCGCGCAAAAATCGTATCCACATGTTTTGTGTGATATCCCAGATCAAATTTATCCTTGATCTCGTCCTCGCCCAACGCCGCGGTCACGTCTGGATCATTCAACAACTCGGTCATGAAGTCAGCGCCTTCCTCCCAAACCCGCATCGCATTGCGCTGCACCAGCCTATAGCTGTCCTCGCGCGAGACACCGGCTTGGGTCAGGGCCAGCAACACCCGTTGCGAATGCACCAGGCCGCGGAATTTATTCATATTGGCCAGCATGTTGTCTGGATAAATCACCAGCTTATCAATTAGCCCTGTCAGCCGGAACAACGCGAAATCTAGTGTGATAGTGGTGTCCGGTCCGATGTTACGCTCAACGGATGAGTGAGAAATGTCGCGCTCGTGCCACAGGGCCACGTTTTCCATTGCTGGCACCACGGCCATGCGCACCAGACGGGCCAGACCTGTCAGGTTTTCGCTTAGAACGGGGTTACGTTTGTGCGGCATCGCGGAGGAGCCTTTTTGCCCCTTGGAGAAGAACTCTTCCGCCTCCAGCACCTCGGTGCGCTGCATATGGCGCACCTCTATGGCGATGTTTTCAATGCTGCTGCCAACCACACCCAGTGCTGCAAAAAACGCCGCGTGACGGTCGCGCGGGATCACTTGGGTGCTGATAGGCTCGATGTTCAGACCCATTTTTTCACAAACATGCGCCTCGACTGATGGATCAATATTGGCGAATGTGCCAACTGCACCTGAAACGGCACCGGTAGAGATTTCGTCGCGCGCCACTTTCAGGCGGGTCAGGTTACGGTCCATTTCGGCGTAGAAACGTGCGAACGTCAGGCCCATTGTGGTCGGTTCCGCATGGATGGCGTGGCTGCGACCAATGCGAATGGTCATTTTATGTTCCATCGCGCGGCGTTTCAAAGCGGACAGCAAGTTTTCCATGCCCTCGATCAGAATGTCAGAGGCCCGCACCAGTTGCACATTGAAACAGGTGTCCAGTACGTCCGAGGATGTCATGCCCTGATGCACAAACCGCGCTTCGTCATTGCCGATGATCTCGGCCAGATGGGTTAGAAAGGCGATCACGTCGTGTTTGGTCACAGCTTCGATTTCATCAATCCGTGCCACATCGAATTCAACGTCCTTAGCCTTCCACACCGCATCCGCATTAGCTTGCGGAATCACACCAATTGCAGCTTGCGCATCACAGGCGTGGGCCTCGATCTCGTACCAGATGCGGAATTTGGTTTCGGGGGACCAGATGGCAACCATATCGGGGCGGGAATAACGGGGGATCATATCGAGGCCTTATATGTTGGGTGCAGATGTCGCCTGTCTTAGTCGGCCATCGGCAAGGCAGCAAGGTTTACCTTGCCTATAGGGCAGGGGTGGGGCAAAAAGGCGCTAAGTTTACTTAAAACAGGAGATGGCGACATGGCGCTAACAGCTACAAATCGGGTTCTGGCAGAGGTATTTGGGGCGGATCAGGGCACAGCCCTGCGTGTGAAACAAGCGGCGCTGGTCGCGGCGGGAATCGCTGCGCTTGCAGTGTCGGCCAAAATCATGGTGCCAATGCTGCCGGTTCCGATGTCGATGGGCACATTCGCAGTGCTGACCATTGGGGCGGCTTACGGCGCACGTTTGGGTCTGGTGACGATCTTTGGCTATATGCTGGTCGGCATGCTGGGTTTTGACGTGTTCGCCAAATCCACCGCTGACCTGAACGGTCTGGAATATATGATGGGCAGCACTGGCGGCTATCTGGTTGGTTTTGTGCTGGCAACTTTTGCGCTGGGGCTGCTGGCTGCACGCGGATGGGACAGATCGCCAGTGAAAATGGCTGTCGCGATGCTGATCGGTAACGCGCTGATCTATGTGCCGGGCCTGTTGTGGCTGGGCGCGCTTTACGGCTTTGATAAACCGATCCTTGCGTGGGGTCTGACACCGTTTCTGGTTGGTGATGCGGTGAAGCTGGCGTTGGCTGCTGTGCTGTTACCTGCCCTGTGGAAACTGGTTGGCCGCGCCCGCGGCTAAACCCATATGCGATTGATTCCCAAAGGGCGTGGCCAATGGCTGCGCCCTTTGTCATTTGAAGGCAAAGAACAATGAAACACGTCGGCTGCCAACATATCCGCGTCTGGGACCATCAGGCCAACATCGGCTTTCCGGTGTTTGTGATGTATCCGGCGGCGGATGCCTATGGCGCTTATGACCTTACCCCCTTCACCGTGACCGCTGGTCTGAATGCGGCGGTGGCGGCAGGGCAGTTCCCTGTTGTGATAATCTCGCACGGATCGGGTGGCAACCGGTTGGGGTATCTGACCATTGCCCAAGCACTGGCCGAGGCGGGTTACATCGTGCTGATGCCCGAGCATTTTGGCAACAACAAGGATGACAATTTCCTAGAGGGCAAAACCCGCAATCTGGAACTGCGCCCGCGCCATATCAGCCTATGCATTGATGATATCGCGGCCAACGAAATTCTATCAGGCGCTGTGCTGACGGATCAGGTGGCGGTGATTGGTCATTCGATGGGCGGCTACACGGCGCTGGCGGTGGCGGGCGGCAAACCGTGGAATAACGCGGGGCGCCTCGTGCCGGTCACGCCGGATACGCGGATCAAGGCGCTGGTCCTGATGGCCCCCGCAACGGGGTGGTTCACGCCTGACAGATCATTGGCCGATGTCACCGTGCCAATGCTGATTTATCACGCCGAACATGACACTCTGACCCCGTTTAACAATGTGGAACGGATTGTCGATCAGATGTCTGATAAGAATAAGATCACCGCCCACATCGTTGAAAACGCCGGGCATTTATCATTTCTGTCACCCTTTCCAGAGGCTCTGGTAACACCTGAGTTCATTCCCGCCCAAGACCCCGAGGGGTTTGACCGTGTGGCGCTCCATAAGCGATTGGCGGATGAAATTGTTGCTTTTCTGGAGGGGACGTTATGAAGACCATGCGCGGTATAAAAGATGCACGGAACTGGTTTGCCGAAGATATACGGATTGCAGCACCCGTGGTCCATAATCCCGCGATCATAACCGCCTTTGCAAAAATCCCGCGTGAGGATTATCTGGGCGAAGGGCCGTGGCGCATCCACCCAAGGCAGTTCGATCGGCCCGCCTATATTAGCGCCACGGCTGATCCGCATCACATCTATCACGATGTTCTGGTTTCAATTGACCATGACCTTGAGATCAACAACGGGTTGCCGTCGCTCTGGGCCTATTATCTGGACCAGATGGATATCCGCCCCGGTGCGACGGTGCTTCAGGTCGGGGCTGGGGTGGGATACTTCACCGCGATCCTTGCCGAACTGGTGACGGATAGCGGGCGGGTGATTGCCTATGAAATAGACGAGGCCCTTGCCAATCGCGCCAAAGACAACCTTGCGGGCTATGGACATGTTAAGGTTTTATCAGGCGACGCGACCAAAGCCGAGAGCCTGCCAGCGCTTGATGCGGTCATCGTGTTTGCGGGCGCGACCCATGTTCCAGAATGTTGGCTGTCGCGCCTTGGCGACGCTGGACGCATCGTGATCCCGTTTACAGCGGATGATCATTGGGGGTTTATGCTGCTGCTTTCGAGGCGGGGTGCTGAAACGCATGTGTCTTCCCTTGGCAATTGCGGGTTTTACCATTGTGACGGGGCGCGCAAGCCGGATGAAGCGGCAGCGCTCAAAACCGCATTGGAGGCAACAGGGGGCAAACCCCCGCCGCTGGGCCAGATGTATCAGGGACAGCCCGCTGCCGATGATACGAGCGTGTGGTATGTTGGCGACGGGTTTTGGTTGTCGAAAGCGTGAAAGGGTTGATCTGAATTTTGGCGATCCCGTTTTCCTCTATGCTTTACGAGTTGTTAATAATTTGTTAATAAAGGTTAACGCGCCTCCTTAAGAGACAAGTTATTATGCGATCCAAATTTATTCGCCCATTGATTTTATGCGTAGTTCTAGCTGCAATCCCGTTTGCGGCGGCGGAACAAACCATCCCCGTTCCCACGGCCCAGATCGGGATTATGCAAAGGCTTCAGGCCTTTCAACTGGGCGGCTCAAATGCCAAGATCATAAAAGCCGCCTGCTGTAAAATCTGCCGCAAAGGCAAGGCCTGCGGTGACAGTTGTATCAACCGTTCCTACAGCTGCACAAAAGGCGCGGGTTGTGCCTGCAATGGATAATCGGCAAGTCTGCTACAAAGCCATCCGTTAACCACGTTCCTCGGCCAGCACCGTCAAAATCCGTGATGAGTGCTCCAGCGTTTTATGCACCGGACACTTATCCGCAATCTCTAACAGGCGTTTGCGCTGCGCATCATCCAGATCACCGCCCAGATGGATTTCGCGCCTGAAACTGTCGATCTTTTGCGCGGCAGTCCCTGCTTCGGCGTCCTGTGCGTGCACCTTGTCATGCGTTACATCCACCCAGACATATTCCAGCGGCCATTTTTTACGCCGCGCATACATGCGGATCGTCATGCTGGTGCAAGCGCCAAGGCCTGACGACACAAACCCGTAAGGTGACATGCCGCGGTTGGTGCCGCCATAGGCCAGTGGCTCGTCCGCCAGCGCATGGTGCAACGGGCCGGAGGTGATGTCTTGCAGGAACCCTTCTGGGTCGGCTTCGCGCACCCGCACCACGCCTTCGGGCGCGCCAATGGGTGGGGCAGGCGGGGTCAGGTCCAGATAGCGTGTGACCCATGCGGCGATCACGCCAGCGGCGTATTCGGCGTCGGATGCTTTGGTGATCAGGTGATCGGCCTCGTCCAGTGTCACGAAACTTTTGGGGTGTTTGGCCGCCTGAAAGATTTCGGCGGCGTTATCGATGTTGACCACGGTATCGAGCGGGGCGTGCAGCACCAAAAGGGCGCGTTTCAGATTGGCGATGGCTGGCTTTAGCTCGGCCTTGGAAATGTCCTCGATGAAATCACGGGCGATTTTGAAGGGCCGCCCGCCAAGGCAGACATCGGCCATGCCTTCCTTGCAAATTTCCGAAATTGCGCTTTTGAAATTATGGGTGACATGTTCGGGATCAAACGGTGCGCCAATGGTGACAACCGCCTTGATACTATCGATCTGCCCCGCCGCCTTTAACACCGCAGCCCCGCCCAGCGAATGGCCGATGATCAGCCCAGGCGGCATGCCACGGTCCGTCAGATAATCGGCGGCCTTGATCAGGTCATCAACGTTCGAGGAAAACGAGGTGTTCTCGAATTCACCCCCGGAATGGCCCAGACCGGTGAAGTCAAACCGCAGCACCGCGATCCCCATCGCCGACAGCCGGCCCGCGATGCGACGCGCGGCAGGGATGTCTTTGGAGCAGGTGAAGCAATGGGCAAACAGGGCCGTGCCCAGATGATCGCCTTGGGGCATATCAAGGCGGGCAGCGAGCGGATGGCCGCCGTGGCCATCAAAGGTGATGCGTTCAGTTGGCATATCGGGGGGATTCCCTTTTGGTTTCGTGTTTGTCCTAGGATGGGTAACACAGCGGGGATACGCAAGGGATGTGTCACAACGGTCACGCCAGAGTGATATCATACGCGCGGTTGTGAACGTGCCTGCGCTGATTTATAGGACGGTCAGTTTGATGTTTCACCACAGTATGAATTGGACCGATTAACGATGCGGTATGTGATTTCCCTGATATTCCTGATTCCGCTGGTGTTGTTGCTGGGCAGCCATTTTGGCGCAGTTCATCCATTGGGGGATTCATTGGCAGTGTTTCGCGGCCCGTTGGCGGTGGTCGGGGGTATATCAGCCCTGATACTGGCGCGGTTCGGGCCAAAGGGACTGGGCGTGGTTGCGGCTGTGTTGGTGGTCTGGTCGGCCTATACGGTGCTGGCCCCAAGGCTGGCGTTTTCGGCGGCCCTTGATGCACCCTATACGCATTACCAAAAGAATATGCTGTTCAAAATGCCATCAACCCTGCCATTGCATGACGATATACTGCAACAGGCCCCTGATTTTGTGACCTTGCAAGAAGTCAGTGCCAATAACTATCCCATATTGGCCAGCCTCAAGCCGCAATACCCAGCACAACAGTACTGCACGTTTGCCGGTGTTGGCGGTGTTGCAGTGGCGTCGCGCTGGCCATTGATTGCGGGCAGCAAACGCTGCAACGGGCGTATTGGCATGGCGGCCATGCAGGTTGAAACGCCGGATGGGCCGCTCTGGGTGGTGTCGCTGCATTTGTTCTGGCCATATCCGCACAGCCAAGCCGCGCAGGTGCAAGAAATTGCGCCATTGCTTGCCGAGCTTGATGGACCAATCGTCTTGGGTGGGGATTTCAACATGGTGCCGTGGTCCCACACTATGCGTGCTATCACCGATGCGACCAACACACGCCGCATTGGTGTGCCACAATATACCCTGTCTTTGAAAAACCTCTACATTCTGCCGATAGACCATGTGCTGGTCAACGCCAACACACGCCCCGCGACGACATCAAAACGTCCTCTGCTTGGCTCTGACCATTACGGGGTTTTGGCGCGTTTCTATATCCGTTAAAGTAAGACGGGTCCTCTCACTTCTTCTTTTCTTAAATACCTGCGCCGCAGGCAACCGCGCTTTGGCCCCGCCGGGGGCAACGCGTTTGGGGCGACGCGCGAAGCGCGGCGCAACCCCTGTTTTCATTCCCCCATCAACGCCGCATCAAATGAATATTGCGTCAGGTTCTCGTATCCATCCTCGGTGATCAACACTTGGTCCTCCAGCTTGATCGAAAACGCCCCGCCATCCTCGCCAACCAGCGCCTCGACGCACAAAACCATGCCGGCCTCAAGTTTGCAATCAAACGCCCCCTCGACATGCTGATCCTCATAAGCCACCAGCGGCCATTCATCACACAGCCCGACCCCGTGCATTTTGCAGCCGTATTTCCACTTATCGAACACCGGATCCAGCTTGTGACCGTTCATCGACAGCTCCTTGATCGACACACCGGGGCGCAGCATTTCAAGGTTGGTCATGATGTGCTCGTGCGCGTGGCGCATCGCATAGACCATCGCGTTTGACGGTTTGGCATCACCAATCCACCAGGTGCGGGAAATGTCAACGCAGATGCCGTATGCGCCAATCAGATCTGTATCAAAGGCCACGATCTCGTTATTTTGCACAATGCGCGGGCCGCATTCCTGAAACCACGGATTGGTGCGTTGGCCTGATGTCAGCAGGCGGGTTTCGATCCACTCGCCACCGCGCCGAATGTTTTCGGCGTGCAGCACCGCCCAGATATCATCCTCGGACATATTGCCCTGCGGCACACCATCGCGCGCGGCTTTTTCCATCGCCGCCACGGACACTTCGCAGGCGTGCGAAGCGCAGCGCATGGCGAGAATTTCATCCACCCCCTTCACGGCACGGGCCTTCTCGGTCAACTCCTCGCCCTCCATAATCTCGAACCCTTGCGCCTCTAGCGCGCGCAACCCGTGCAGCATGATCTTGTCGACCGCCAGACGTTTGTTGCTGCCTGAATGGGCTGCAACCACCTGCCGCACCTCGTTCGCAAATGCATCTGCCGCCACATCCAGCTTATCGCCGCGATCAAAGTAAAACAGATCGGCACCAGATCGAACCTCGCGCACCAGCGGGTTATAACAGGCCAGAAACGGCGAATTCTTGTAATCCCACAGCACCATATAGCCATCGGCACACAGCAGCAGGGCGCGAAACGGGTTGTGGGTGTTCCACAGCTGCATATTGGTGGTGTCGGTGGCATAGCGGATGTTCAACGGGTCAAACACCAGCAACGCGCCATAACCCCGATCAACGATATGTTGCGTTAGGCGTTTCCAGCGATGTTCGCGCATGGCGGCCAGATCGGGCAGGGTTAGGCCTGCGGCCTGCCATTCGCCAAACGCCAGCTGGGTTGGGCCAATTTCAATGCGGTCCGCGTCATTCGGGGTGCCATCGCCTAATCGGTCGCCTTTGGTCGGGTCGATTTTGCGTGTATCGCGGTAATGGGGTTCCATGCTGTGCCTCCCTGCCTTTTCAATTTAGTGTGGGTGCAGTTTGTGAATTGTGTTTGTATGATTGCGACGTGTTTTGGTCGGATTCAGGGGATTAAACCCCGCATGCACGTTGCATCCTGTTAGGACACCACAGAATTAAAGAGGCCCGATATGACCCAGAGCTTTACAGATTTCATGATTGAAACCAGCTATGCGGATATTCCCGAGGATGTGCGCAAGGTGATGCGCCGCAGCCTGATGGATACGATCGGTGTGGCGGTGATCGGGTCGACCACCGAAATATCAGGCATTGTGCGCCGCTATGCCGATGAATTCTGGAATGCGCCAGATAACAAACCCCGGGCGCGGATGATCATGAACGGGCGGCGGGTTTCGCCTACGGGGGCTGCGTTTGCGGGCGCGTTTATGATCGATTCCATTGACGCGCATGACGGGTTTTCACCGGCCAAGGGCCACGCGGGTTCCGCCGTGTTTCCGGCGCTGCTGGCGGTGATGGAGGAACGGCGCGGCGCTGGACAAGTGCAAAGCGCACAGGATTTCATGCTGGCGATGGTGCTGGCTTACGAGGTCGGTTACCGATCCGGTTTGGCGATGCACGGCACGGTTCCTGATTACCACACATCCGGCGCATGGAACGCGGTTGGCGTGGCATCGGCCACAGCCAGAATGATCGGGCTGGATGGCGGGGAAATACGCCACGCGGCAGGGATTGCCGAATACCACGGCCCGCGCAGCCAGATGATGCGCTGCATAGATTTTCCAACCATGCTGCGCGATGGTGTTGGCTGGGGGGCACCTACCGGTGTGGCGGCGGCATATATGGCGCAGATGGGGTTCACCGGCGCGCCTGCGATTACAGCCGAGAGTGACGAGGTGAAGCCGTGGTGGGATGATTTGGGCCGCCGCTGGGAGGTGATGGAGACCCATTACAAGCGCTATCCGGTTTGCCGCTGGGCGCATCCGGCGCTAGATGCGATTGAGGAATTGATGCAGGTGCATGGTCTGGTCCACACCGATATCGAACGCATGCGCATCCAGACGTTTCATAATGCCACCCGTTTGGCAGGAGTTGCTCCGAAAAACATGGATGAGCTGACCTATTCCATCGTTTATCCCGCCGCGATGATGGCGGTGCGCGGCAAAATCGGGCGCGATGAATTGCTGGACGATGTGCTGCATGATCCTGACATCCAGCGGCTGGCGCAGGCAACGGAACTGGTGGAAACGGTGCATTACACCGAGATATCCACCCGCAAACGCTGGGCCGATGTGACGCTTTATCTAAAGGATGGGCGCGAAGTGCAGTCCGAGCCAAAAACACCCAAGGGGGATGCGGATGACCCCCTGTCGGATGCTGAACTTGAGGCAAAGTTTGACCTATTAACCGACGGGTTGATCACGCCGAAACGTGGCCAGGAAATCAAGGATGCAAGTCGGGAATTTGATGCGCTGAATGCGGCGGATTTCGCCCATCTTCTGGATAATATATACGACGCGGTTGGTGGTTAATGCCGATCCTGCAAGCCGCTTTGCCCTATACCCCGTGGTCTGACGCCGCATTGCGCCGGATGCCTGGGATACAGCCGGTGGCGGCGGGGGACTGGTTGCAGATTGACGATGCTTATGGCGCACAGCTGGCGGAAAAGGCGCGACTGATTGGTGAGCGCCCCTATGACGTTCTGGCGCTGGACGACGGGGCGCGGACAGCGGCCGAGGAGCTGTTGTCGTGGGTCGTTGATGAACTGCATGGGGTTGACGGGTTCACGGTAGCCACAGATGCGGTGACGCGGCCTGACGGGGTAAACGTGGCGCTGGATTATGCCGACCCTTTGTGCACCCTTGGCCAGTTGGTGCAAGAGGATTTCTGCATCCTGCAAAAGCAGGGCGAGGAACATGTGCTGACGGGGGCTTTGCTGTGTTTTCCGGCAAGCTGGACCCTGTCGGAAAAGTTCATGCAGCCGTTGACCATGATCCATGTGCCGGTTGGCAGTTATGACGACGGGATGGCCAAACGGGTGCAGCGTATGTTTGATATGGTTCGCCCCGAACAGCCACTTTGGCGGGCCAATGCGTTGTTTTATGCCGATCCAACGCTGTATCAGCCACGCCGTGAAGGGGAGGCGCGGGCAAGCGGAGGGCAGGGTGCGCCCTATATCCGATCCGAACGCCAGACCATCCTGCGGCTTGCCAACACAGATGCGATTGTGTTTTCGATCCATACCTATCAGATTAGGCGCGAAAGCCTGACTGCGGATCAGGCGGCCGCGTTGGCCGAAACATCTATTCCCACCGCCTGAAGGGATTTTCATGAGCGACGTTGCGGCCCAATACGAGGCTTATCCTTATCCCGAACGTGATCCGGCGGACGAGGCCAAGCGGCTGATCACTGGATCGCCCTCGCACCCATTGGAAATTGATCACCATGTGTTTGGTGGCAAGCGGGATTGGCGCAAACCCTTGCGCGCGTTGGTGGCGGGGGGCGGCACGGGTGATGCGCTGATCCAGTTGGCGCAGGTTTTGACCACGGCTAAACAGCCCTATGAAATCACCTATATCGATCTGTCCCGCGCCTCGCGTAAAATCGCTGAGGACCGCGCTGCTGTTCGTGGTTTGAAAAACATCACCTTCATAACCGGTAGCCTGCTGGATGCGCCTGATATGGGGTCGTTTGACTATATCGATTGCTGTGGTGTGTTGCATCATTTGCCGGAGCCTCAGGCGGGGTTTGATGCGCTGGCGCAGGCTTTGGCCTCAGGTGGCGGATTAGGGTTCATGGTTTACGCCCCATACGGGCGCAGCGGGGTTTATCCGTTGCAAGAGGCGTTCGGGGCGTTGTTTGAAGGGCTGTCGCCCAAGGAACGCCTGAAGCAGGCCAAGGCGGTGTTTGCCAAGCTGCCCAAATCGCATCCGTTCCTGCGCAACCAGCATGTGCTGGATCATCAGCAAGGCGATGCGGGGTTTTATGATTTGCTGTTGCACAGTCAGGACCGCCCGTTTGATGTGGCGGCTTTGCTGGAGACTCTGGATGTTGCTGGCCTGCGCCTGTCGTCGTTCACCCAGCCCGCGATGTATGATCCCGTGGATTTACTGGACGAGGCGGTGGATGCGCCTGATGCGCCGGCAAAAGCTCTGGCGGTGGCTGAAAAACTACGCGGGACGATCAAAACCCATGTTGGATATGCGGTGTTGAAAGACGCGAAATCCGCAACAGTCGCGGGAACCGACCCCGCATTAATCCCGCATCTAAAGGCAGGGGCGCCGCAGGCCGTGGCCCGCGAGGTGGCCAGCAAAGGGCGGTTGCGGTTGACGGTCGGGGCGGAGAAACTGGTGTTGGAGTTGCCCAAAGCCGCAGCACCGCTGATCGCGCTGATTGACGGGCGCAGGTCATTGGGTGAAATTGCGCGCGGAGGTAGGATGGATGCGTTTGCATTTAACGCGGCATGGGGGCCGGCGCATAGGGCGCTAACGGGGCAGGGATTGCTGCTCTATTCAACGCTGCTGGCCTAAGTGTTGACATTATTGTGAAGATTTTCGACGGAAATCCCGCATAGGCGCGTTATATAGAATAGATATGCGGCTTTTATAGCTGCCGAAAACAACAGGGCGGAACAAAACATGCGGATATCCAGACGGTACTTTCTAGGCACGGCAACAGCTGCGGTTATGACGCCTGCGATCATTGGGCGAGCAATGGCGGCGACGGGGGGTAAGGCATTGCCGATCCCCGATGTTCTGGATTTACGCGGTGGTGGCGGTGCGCCTGCCCTGGATGCAATGGCGGCACGAACCACAATCCTTGAGGGGCGCGAGACGGTGACGGTTGGCTACGGTCAGGGATTCCTTGGCCCTGTGATCCGTGTGAACCGTGGCGAAACCGCGCGTCTGAACCTTGGCAACCGGATTAATGAGCCTGTAACCGTGCATTGGCACGGGATGCACATTGATGGCGATCAGGACGGTGGCCCGCACAGCCCGATTGCAAATGGCGAGGTGCTGGAGGCCGCACTGGACATTGATCAACCCGCCACAACGCTTTGGTATCATTCACATATCCACCAACGGACCGCGACCCACGTTTGGTTCGGGCTGGCGGGGATGTTGATTGTGGATGATCCGGATGCGCCCGATACGGGTCTGCCGCAAACCTATGGGGTGGATGACATTCCGCTGGTGGTGCAGGACCGGATTTTTGATTCAGCTGGCCAGATGTTATACGCGCCGCAAGGGCCGACACGGATGATGGGGTATCGCGGTAACGAAATGCTGGTGAACGGCGCGATCCGCCCGCAGGCCAGCGTGCCGCCTGCGATGGTGCGGCTGCGGGTTTTGAACGGGTCAAACGCGCGGATATTCCATTTCGGGTTCGAGGATGGTCGGCAGTTTTACCAAGTGGCAAGCGATGGTGGGCTGTTCCCGGCCCCCGTGCCGATGGACACCCTGACACTGGCCCCAGCCGAGCGGGCCGAGATTATCGTCGATTTCAGCGATGGTGCCGCAGCACGTTTACTGTCGGCGCCTGACAACAACACCATGATGGGTGGCATGATGGGCGGCGGCATGATGGGTATGATGGGGGGGGCGTCGCCTGAAGCTGTGGCAGATGGCGGGCTGTTCGAGGTGATGACATTTGCCGTGGACAAAACCCGTTCGGGCGGGGTGGCAACCTTGCCCAAAACGCTGACCGGAGCACCGGTTCCTGCCTTTGGCGAACCTGTGCGGCGACGTCAGTTCAGCCTAGATATGATGGCCGGTGGAATGGGCGGCGGCATGATGGGGATGATGCGGGGTGGCCACGGTATGGCCATTAACGGAGCGTCGATGGACATGGCTGTGATCAACGAAAAAATGCGACTGGGCGAGGCCGAAATCTGGGAGGTGTCCGCCAGAGAAATGGCGCATCCGTTCCAT
>NZ_JBSMEZ010000158.1:0-6178 GCF_056498605.1 Profundibacter sp. | reverse complement strand
AGGATTTTCACCCCGTTTTTTGTCTGAACCGTCAGGATGCGAACGGGTGAAACTGTTTTGCCAACGATGGCCGAAACTTCTGGCGGCTGGACAAGCAGTTCCTGAAACAAGTAGCCCTTGCTATAATTGGCCACAACCTCATCGGCCAGATCACGTGGGTTGACGTGTCGCCCGTCCCCTAGGCGCACCTCAGAGCGGTCGGTCGAACTGGAGACGATGCCGATACAACCAAGGCTGCGGGATCCGTGAACCGGCTTTCCAAACATCGGCAAGTTTTTCTTGTCGGTGATGAAATCCACAATCTCGGCGGCTGATCCCAAGGTGGTTATTGAATTAAGACGCAAGGATTCGGAATAGACAGCTTTTAGCTTTGGTGAGGGAAAGCCAAAGCCCTGTATAAGCTGCCCGAACAACAGTTTGTCCACAATCAGATTGTCATGGTTGGCCAGTGTTGCCGGGGACAGGCGCATGTTCAGGGCGCGGATCGTATTGTTGGATAGGAACTCGCTTTTAGCCTGGGCCGTTAGTGAGGGTCGGTAGAGTCTGTTTATAAAATAATCGCCGGGGTGAATCTTATTTTTGCCAAAGGCCAGACGCAGCATCGAAAACACTTGTGAATACAGGCCGACATTAAATTCAGCCCGCACTTTTTGCATCACACTGATGTAGTCAATGTTCTCAACCGGCTTGCTGCAAGCGAGAATCCGAGTTGCAGGGATCGTTTTGCTATTCGACACAAGAGCCCGCCCACATTAATAACACCCCCCCTAAGAAATATCAGGGGAAGTGCAAAAAAACCAAGTTTTTACTGGTTACTCGACTATAGGAGCGGAACCGCCGCCACCAGACGCTGCTGCAGCCAGAAATAAAAGCAGAAGGATTGGAATAAGCAACCCACCGCCAGAACTGCTTGTTGCAGCCTCGACCACTTCTGGTTCCATCATTGGTTCAACCAGATTCCCCGCAGCTACATTGGTCGCAAATAGTGATGCAAATGCTGCTGAAATAGTTTTTTTCATCGTCGCCCTCCAGATATTGAAATTAATTAGCAAAATACTTGCTTTCTAAATTATACCACATCCGTGGTAGACCTTAAAGCTATATGTAGTAGTTGGTGTATATATTGTTGCTTATAGAAGCAAACTGACCACGGTTAGTTTTGGCGGTTTTGGGTACAGGGATTGGCTTACGGATATTTACGCGCCGCTTTTGCCACCTCTAGTTTACCGCCGTTTTTGCGCGATTGCGCTGTGGCGGCCCAAATATATGTATGGCGGCCACTGGGCGGGCAGGGTGATTTATATTTGAACGCGCCGGGGGCAATAACGGATTGCCCTGTATAGGCCACCACACCGCCACCGTGATTATAACCGGGCGCATCACGATCAACCAGTTTGAAGCGGATGTATTTGGTGCCAGCAGGCACGTCTTTCAGGGTGAAATTCGGGTTGGCCACACGGTTCGGGTTGCCGGTGGTGCAGAGTTTCAGCCCCGCCCAGTCAAAGCCGATTTCAAAGGCCTGTGCGGCGGGGGCGGTCAGGGCGAGAGTGGTGGTGATGGCAATAGCTGTGATAAAAATTCGCATAATAAACCTCTGATAAAATAAATTAATAAGGGCAGTATAGCTTAGTTTGGCAATTTCGCCAACACGCCCTGCAACTCGGTCAGCAAGATCTTGCGCTCGCCCACACTTAGAAATGCGCCGATCTCTACCTCGCGGTTGTTACCGCGCAGGGTGATGTAGTTTTCAACAGGGCCGGATTTCGGGTGCATTTTGACCTCGACCCAATAGGGGTTCGCGTCCCAAGTTTGCGTTTTCCCGCGCGGATTTTGACGGGTTAATTCCATGTGATCGGGCCAGATGGACAGGGTTTCAAGGATCATGCCGTCCTTGTAGCTGCGCTCAAGGAAATACCAGATTGCGCCAACGGCCGCGGCCAGAAAGGGCAGCATGAACCACAGGTATTTGGTGCCGAGCAACGCCAGCAGCGGGATGCAGATTAGGGCGGCAGTCACGCCGATGAACCACACAAAGCCACGACGCGGCAGGGAGCGGTAGGGCCACAGGATCAGCTGGTGGAGGGGCGGGTTTTGGCCGCTGGTGGGTTGGGTCCACTCGAAGGGCATCGGGTTATTCGCCCCCCTTTTCGGATCGTTGCTTGGCCCAGAACGCCCATAGCAACAGACCGAGGAGTAGCAGGATTGATACAGCAGACATTGAATTTCCCAGCGTGACCAGAGAGTGCCAAAATGGGGCGGGTATTCCTGTCCGCATGGCCTCAGTGATAAAGGCCTGCGTATCTGTGGCCATCCAGCCGATCGGCAGGACAGAAACCAGCGCGCCGATGTGCAGCAGCCAGAATTGGGAGGAGGTAATAATGACCGGAACTCTGGGGCGCATGTATACGATGCCCACGTGGATCAGGCCGGATACACCATATATGATTGCATAAACCCTGTAGTAGTTGGGCGTTTCGGTTCCGACGTAATATGTATCGTGATAGGCACGATCCGCTGTCAGCTGGAATACTGCGAAAGGGTCGTGTGCAAAGTAGGCCATAATGGCCAGCGCCAAGGTTGCCGCGCTATACAGCAGGACCGCGCGCCATTTGGCGGCCAGTCCAAGGCGCGCGCCAATGATCAGCCCGATCAGCGGGATAATGACCCAAAGCAATATGTAGAGCGATAGAACCAGCATTCACCTGCCTTTAACTGAAACGGGCCTTTAATAGAAACGGGGCCCCGGCATTAAACCGAGGCCCCGCCTGTGTTTTCAAATTGGTTCAAGTCAACCTAATGGTTATGCTGCTTGTCCCACTCTTCTTGCTTGGCAAGAATTTCGAACGTGTGCTCGGGTGGCGGGGATGGCAGGGACCATTCCAGCGTATCGGCATATTCGTTCCAGTAGTTGTCCTGCGTCACTTTCTTACCCGCTAGCAGGGTGTAGAACACGATGCCGATAAAGAACACGAACGACGCGAACCCCAGGAACGCACCGTAAGACGACAGTTGGTTCCAGAATGCGAATGCTTCCGGATAGTCGATATAGCGTCGCGGCATGCCTTGGCGACCCAAAAAGTGTTGTGGGAAGAAGGTCAGGTTGGTGCCGATGAAGAACATCCAGAAGTGGATTTTACCGGCCCATTCAGGATACTGACGGCCCGACATTTTGCCGATCCAGAAGTACATACCGGCAAAGATGGCGAAGGCAGCCCCCAGCGACATAACGTAGTGGAAGTGCGCCACGACGTAGTAGGTATCGTGATAGGCGCGGTCCAGACCAGGTTGGCTGAGAACAACGCCGGTCACACCGCCCACGGTGAACAGGAACAAGAAGCCCATGGCAAACAGCATTGGCGTCTCGAACGACACCGAGCCGCCCCACATGGTGGCGATCCAACTGAAGATCTTGATGCCCGTGGGCACCGCGATCACCATAGTTGCCAGCATGAAGTAGCTTTGCTGCGACAGGCTCATCCCGACCGTATACATGTGGTGCGCCCAGACAACGAAGCCCAGAACACCGATTGCCACCAGCGCGTAAACCATTGGCAGATAGCCAAACACAGGTTTGCGAGAGAAGGTCGCGATCACGTGGCTGATGATGCCAAAACCCGGCAGGATGATCATGTAAACTTCGGGGTGACCAAAGAACCACAGGATATGCTGATACAGGATCGGATCACCGCCACCGGCAGGATCAAAGAAGGTCGTGCCAAAGTTACGATCCGTTAGCAGCATAGTGATGCCACCCGCCAGGACCGGCAGCGACAGCAGGATCAGCCAAGCGGTGATAAAGATCGACCACGCAAACAGCGGCACTTTGTGCAGGGTCATGCCTGGTGTTCGCATGTTCAGGAAGGTGGTGATCATGTTGATCGCACCAAGGATCGAGGAGGCCCCAGACAGGTGTACCGCAAAGATCGCCAAATCCATCGAGATACCGGCCTCGGAGGTCGAGAGCGGCGGGTAAAGCACCCAGCCAACGCCAGAGCCCATTTGGCCATTGCCCCCGGGGGCAAGCAGCGAGGCCACACCCAGCGAGGTACCTGCAACATACATCCAGAAGGACAGGTTGTTCATCCGAGGGAACGCCATGTCAGGCGCACCGATGTGCAAGGGCATGAAATAGTTGCCAAAGCCGCCAAACAGCGCCGGAATAACCACAAAGAACATCATCAGAACGCCGTGATAGGTGATCATCACGTTCCAGAGGTGCCCGTTCGGGGTACATTCGGATGCGGAATCAGCAATGAAGCGTGCGCCCTCAAGGCACATGTACTGCACGCCAGGCTCCATAAGTTCCAGCCGCATGTAAACGGTGAACAGAACCGAGATAAACCCGACTGCCCCTGCGGTGAAAAGGTATAGAATACCGATGTCTTTGTGATTTGTTGACATGAACCAGCGGGTGAAGAAACCCTTTTTGCTGTGCCCATCATGGCCGTGGATAGCTGCGTCCGCCATGAACATACTCCCTGTTTTTATTATTAATCGACCGCAAAAGGGTGGCCCTTTCGCAATGTGTCCCACCTTTCTTTTAGGGGGGTCTTTGACCTAGATCAATATCAGGATGGGCGTTGTCGACATGTTTCATGCAATTATCTGCATAAAACCTATGGATAGCTTGTTAAACTGCGCGAAAAAGCCGCGAAAGGGTGATCCCCCTCGCGGCATTTGTGATTCTTATTGTCCGGCAGGATTTTGATCTGAATCAAAACCCCGCATCGCCACACGGGCGTTTTCCGGCTTAGTTAGACGCTTCGGTCTCGGTGGATTCGCCTTCAGTGGCTTCCATTTCCATTGCTGGAGAAACGCTCGCCAAATAGGCTGCAACATCTTCGCCGCCTTTTTTCAAACGAAAGCTCATAGAGCTTTTTGCGCCGCCGTCATCCAGATATTCCCGCAGGAATACCTTTGGATCGGCCACATATTTTGCAATCAGCTCTTCGTCCCAGACCAGACCGGATTCGCCAGCGGCAGCAATGGATTTGCCATATCTGAAACCTTCATAAGATGCCGCAGCACGGCCGATCACACCGTAAAGGTTCGGGCCGGTTTTGCCGCCCTTAAAGATCACATCGTCGCCATTGACGATCATGTGGCAGGCTTTGCATTTTTTGAACAGCTTTTCGCCAGCGGCAGCGTCGCCTTCGGCCAAAGCGGGGGTTGCAGCGCCAAGGGCGGCAAGAATAGCAAGTGTGCGTATGGGTGTCATAGTAACCTCGTTATATTTGGATTCGCGTCCTATGCAGAATATAGGGAAACATACGGGAATTAAAAGGCGGTGAAGCCATGCTGCGTCTATTGGCGCGTTATTGCCCGAAAATGTTTGCAAAGCTGTGTTTTAGGGCAACATCAACATCCGCCATCGTCACCGGCAGGCCCAGATCGACCAGACTGGTTACTCCGTGCTGGGTGATGCCGCAGGGGATGATGCCGCTGTAGTGCTCCAGATCAGGTTCCACATTGATCGAAATCCCGTGAAAGCTGACCCATTTGCGCAAACGCACGCCGATGGCGGCGATTTTATCCTCATGCGGGGTGCCATCCGGATTTAGCGGTTTGTCATTACGGACAACCCAGACGCCAACGCGGCCCGTCCGGCGCTCGCCTTTGACACTGAACTGGTCCAGCGTGTCGATCACCCAGTCTTCCAACTGGCGCACAAACTGGCGCACGTCGCGGCCACGCTTACCGACATCCAGCATGGCATAGGCCACCCGCTGGCCCGGCCCGTGGTAGGTATACTGCCCGCCGCGTTTGGAGGTGTAGACAGGGAACCGGTCAGGATCGGTCAGATCAGCCGCTTTGGCACTGGTGCCGGCGGTGTATAGCGGCGGGTGTTCAACCAGCCAGATCGCCTCGTTCATGGTGCCCGTCGCAATACCTGCCGCGCGGGTCTCCATTTCTGATACGGCCATGTCGTAATCTATCAGACCGGTGGATGTGATCCATTCTACCATTGTGTGCGCCTGCGTGCTGTAACTGCCTTGTCTGTCGCACTGTGGGCGGGGCTTGTCAAAGGGTGAAGGGGCGCGCTTTTTTGCTTCACATCCTATGGCGGTTTCGCTATACGCCGCATTGCTTACCAGATCACGTGCGGTCGTGGCGGAATGGTAGACGCGCAGCGTTGAGGTCGCTGTGGGGTAACACCCGTGAGAGTTCGAGTCTCTCC